>DATEGL010000061.1:0-15984 GCA_035280145.1 Candidatus Dormiibacterota bacterium
GCACGTAACTGCGACTGTGGTTGGCACCCTTCTGGTCAGAAGATGCCCGCATCAAACCGTTAGGAGGTGCGGCCTTGCAGGCGACTATCAGTATTCGGCGGCTCAACTTCGTTTCGGCTCTCTTGGTGGCTGTGGTGCTGGCTCTGGGCGCCACGCTCGGCGCTGCAGGTGCGCTGCTCGTAACAGGGCAGCCCCACACGATCATCCAGGTGGAGCAACAGGGCCAGCACTCCCCGTTGCCGGCTGAGTGCAAGAGGTTCGGCGGCCCCACGTGCTGATCCGGCGTGGCTTCGGGGCTGTGCGCAAGCCACGCGCCAGCCCCGACTTTCTTTTCGGGCGTACGCGGCGAGCCTAGAATGGCGCCGCCGGAGGAGGCGATCCAACAGGCTCTCTGTCCAGTCCTGATCGGACGTACCGAGGAGTTGCGAATCCTCGAAGCGGGCCTTGCCGCCGCCCGCCAACACAGGGGCCGCACTTTCGTGCTGGGCGGAGAAGCCGGCATCGGCAAGACGAGGCTAGCGTCAGAGGTCCGAGACCGGGCAGCCAAAGCGCAGATGACCTGCCTTTGGGGCAGTTGCTCCCAGGCCGAGCTGACGCTCCCATACCTGCCGATCGTGCAGGCCATGAATGCTTACCTCGCCAAAGCGGATGTCGACGTCGTTGCGCAACGGTTGGGCTCGCTGGTCGACGGACTCAGCCGGCTGTTTCCGCAGCTGCGCGCTGCCGCGCCTACCGAATTAGGAGACGATCCCGCCGACCGCAAGCTGAGGCTCTTCGAGGCCGTGGCTGGACTCCTCTCGATCGCAGCTTCGCCAAGCGGCGCATTACTTGTGATAGAGGATCTTCACTGGGCAGATAGCGCCACTCGCGAACTGGTCGAATACCTAGGCCGAAGGTCCGCGGCACTTCCGGTTATGGTTCTCATCACCTACCGGAGCGATGAGCTCCATCGCCGCCACCCCCTGCAGCCGCTTGTCGAACAATGGCGGCGCGACGCAGACACGGCGATCCTGCAACTCCCCGCGCTCGGTCTGGGCCAGGTCGCAGCCATGGTGCAGGCGATCTTCGAGACCAGCAGCGTGCACGACGAGTTTCGAAACCTGCTTTCCGGTCGCAGTTCAGGCAATCCCTTTGTGATCGAAGAGATGCTTAAGGACGCGATCGACCGGGGGGACATCTATCGGACCGCGGCCGGCTGGGAACGCAGGCCGATCTCCGAGTTCCGCCTGCCACGTCGCGTGCGTGATGCCATCATCGGCCGACTCGAGCAGCTGTCACCCCTCTACAACGATCTTCTGCGTGTGGGTGCGGTACTTGGACGGCCCGCCGATTTCGACGTCTTGGCGAAACTCCTGCAGCAACCGGACGTGGCCGTCCAGGACGCGCTGGCCGGATGCGTGCAACAGCAACTACTTGTCGTGGAAGACGGCCTTTACGCATTTCGTCATGCGCTGACCCGCGAAGTCGTTTACGACGACCTCGTGCCGCCGGAGAGAAAGCGCCTGCACCTTCGCATCGCGAGAATCCTTGCAAAGGAGCCGGACGCGGATCCGGTGGAGCAGTGCAATCACCTGTTCGGGGCGGGCGAATGGTCGGCGGCCGTGCCGCTGGCGATGGAGGCTGCGGAACATTGCGCGACATTGTTTGCTCACGCGGAGGCGGCCGCCCTTTACGAGCGCCTGCTCCCGCACGTCACCGAGCCTGAAAAGCGTGCCGAGATCTTGTGGCTGCTAGCCCAGAGGCTGCACGATACGGGAGAGTGGGCTAGGTCCGGTCGCTATCTGGAATCGGAGATTCCAGCGCTGGAGCAGGCCGGAGAGGTTGGAAAAGCAGCCAGGCTTCGGCTTGCGCTCGCGAGGACCTATTCGCACACTGAGTCGCTTCGTCTGCGGTCAGCCGAGATCGAACGGGCCATCGAGGTCCTAGAAGCTGAGGGGCCGAGCGGCGACCTCGCCGAGGCTTACCGACTATTGGCTGGCATAGATCTCGTCGAATTCCGGAATACAGACGGAATACGCGCGGCGAAGCGAGCCGTGGAGATTGCGACTGAGGTGGGCGACGCAGACCGTCTCATTGAGGCCTACCACTACCTTGGCGGCAATCTCTACACGGCCGGTATGGCAGACGAAGGCTTGGCGTACTTCGACCGAGCAATCCAGGAGGCAATGGCGCTGCGCCGTTTCAGCCTTGCTGCTGAGGCCATGGGTAACGAGATCGAGTGCCTTCTGTGGGAGTTCCGCTTTTCACAAGCAGCGGCGCGCATTGACCAGTGGAAAGAGACAATCCCAGGGTCGCTAAGGCCTCGTGGCTTTCGCTGGCGTCTCGGATTGCTGAACTGGCGTCTAGGCGCTCTCGAGGCTTCTGTCGCCAGTTACATGGCGGCGGCGACGAGCTATCGAGAACGTGGTGCCAGCAGGCTGGCCGCAGAGGTGGAGCTGTGGCTCGCAGCCGCGCTGGCAGACCTCGGCCGCTTTCAGGAATGCAGGTCCGTCCTGGCCCGAGTTCCAGGCGTGACCAGGCAGCAGCGAGCGGTGCAAGCCTGGGCCCGGATGCGCTTGGATCTTGACTCTGGGAAACTCGACGGAGCGCTGTCTGAGACCGCCGTCGCGTCCGAGGCCAGCGAGTTTGCACGACGCGATAGACGCTTTGTGACAGAGATCGTCGTCGAAGTCCTACTGGCCGCCGGCAAGATGGCCGAGGCCCGAGCGGTCGCAGATTTGATCGACTCCCAACCTGTCGATCCCTATCAGATGCGCATGGAAGGCCGGATCGCGCTTGCGATCGACGATGCCGAGCGTGCGCGCGTGCGCCTGACGGCCGCTGCCGCTTTCTGGAAAGAAGCCGGCGGTCGGTTGGAGGAGGCTCGTACGCGACGACTGCTCAGCCACGCCCTGCAGCGACTCGGCGATCAAGAAAGTGCGACCGAGGAAATGCGAAACGCCTACTACGGTGCAGTTCGATGCGGCGCTGGCGCCGAGACGCACCTGGCGAGGGAAGCGCTGACGGGCCTAGGCGTGCATACCGAGCCGACTGCTGAGCAGGTCAAGAGCGCGCTTGAGCTGCTTCACGAGCCGGCTGCCTTCGGCAAATCAGCTCTCATGGATACGATCGGCCTCTCGAGGGACATTGAGGCAAGCAGGTTGGGCGATGTTTTAGCTGAAGTGATTCGCGACCTATCGAACGGCCCTCTCAGCGAGGCGAGCGAGGCCGGCAGGGTTCTGCTCGATTACTACGTGAATCGAGTAGGAAGCCATGAGGTCGTAGCCGAAAGGCTTCATCTTTCTAAACGGACGTTCTATCGCAGGCTGGACCGCGGCCTGGCGATCCTGACGGAGCGCTTAAGCCAGCTCTCGATGCCAACCGCCATCTGAGGTGCAAATGCGGATGAACGCCGGAACCAGGACGTTGCGAAATCCCCGGCCGTCAAGGTGTCAATCAGGGTGTCAAGGGTTCACGCGTTTGCGTGGCATCCCCATTTGGAGCTCGTTTCTCCCGCTCCGGGTCGGCTGGTGGGGAATGCGACCCGAAACTGCTGGTGCTCGTCTAGAACTGCTGGTGCTCGCGCAGGGAGTCGAACCCTGAACCTTGGGATTGAGAGGAGATTGACCGTCCTTGTCAGGAAGTGTCAGGAGATGTCAGCAGGTGTCTCCCGTATTGTCCGGACTGACGCGTCCGTGCCACGGAGTGTCCTGGCGTGTCACAGACTGCCCTGAGTACGCTGTCAATTAAGCTGTCAAATGCCGCTCTGCTGCTCGGCTCGGTGACTCCGCCCACGACGATTGAAGGCAATCCGAATCAGGTCGATCGTCAAGTAGCGTCGCTGCTGGCAAGGGCGGCCTCGATCTCGTCCAGGTGCTCACCGCGATGGTGGGCGCGAACAAGATTCAGTGGGCTGTTGGCGTCGATCTTCGCGATGAGCTCGGGGGACAGAGACGCGACCAGCTCGTCCGTCTCCGCGGCGATGTGGAGGGCGACCTCGGCCGCCTGGCGCGGAGGGATGGCATGGATGAGCGGGCGTGTGGAATCGTTGATCCAGTCCACGTTCTCCGGCTCGCTATCGGATTGCGTGAAGGCCCGGTCGCGCTGCAGCGGAACGAGGGTCTGGTACGAGCTCATGAATGGTAAGTAGGCGTCGAGGTTCCTAGGTGTGAATGGAGTGGCCTTGGCCACAAGAACGGGCAGCTGATTCCAGACGCCGTGGATCTGGCAAGCTGGCGCCGTGCCGGACTGGACCTACTACCCACTTCGCGCGCCCATGCGGGTGCTGTTTGGCGAGCCGCGATCGCTGCGGATGGCGCTGGCCTTTCTCTCACGGCTGGTACGGGTCCCTGGCGGAAGCGCAATCGTCTCCGGGCTCGGCCGCACCAGGCCGCCCGCACTCGCCGGCCGCCAGGTAAGCGCAGCGCATCTCGCCACTCCGGTTGGGGCGAGCGTCGGCCCTGCCTCCGCCGCTGATGCGGTTCGAGCATTGCCTCCGTTGGGAGCCGGCCTGGTCGAGATTGGGCCCGTGCCGTGCGCCCGACTACGCGAGCTGCAACCGATTCTCGAATCCAAACGCGCACCCATCGCCCTGCGGGTCGCCGGGGAGGATGCGGAGGCTGTGGTGTCGGCGCTCGGTCGCCATGCAGATTTCATCGTGGTCGACATCGACACCGTCAGCGGTCATGTCCTCGAAGCGATCCAGCGGTCGGCGGACGGTCGAGTTCTCATTGGCGCGCGCCCGGCCGATGTCGACCGCGTGCCGGCAATCGCTGGCGTGTTGCTTCGAGAGGGATCCGCCGCCGCGGTCCGCAGCATGAAGAACGGGCGAGCCGTGGTCCTGGTCACCACGTCGAACTCTTCAATCGAACGCGCCGCTGACCTCGTTGCAAGCGGCGCCGACGCCGTTCTCGCGACACAAGAGGCTCTGATCGAATCCGGACCCGGTTGGTTCATTCGCGCAACGGTTTGCATCCTGAATCGGCTTGGGCGCGTCGACTCGGATGTGCCTCCGGCAAACCGAGTGGCGTGGCTGACCGGAGCCGGCCTCGGGCTCGGCATGATCTTCGGTGGCCTCGGAGCCGCCGTGGTGGCGCTGGGGCCAGTGCTTCTGCCGTACGACGCGCAATTTCTCAAGCTCGACGCCTCGAGCCTCGACCGGCTCAACCCACAGCTGATCCACTTCTTGCAGCACGACAGGATCACCCTCGCGGGCACGATGGTGGCGTTGGGAATTCTCTATGGCGGTCTCAGCTGGTCGGGCATACGTCAGGGAAGGGTCTGGGCGAGAGACGCGATGCTGGCGTCCGGAGTGGTGGGATTCCCAACCCTCTTCTATTTCTTCGCTTATCACTACGTGGAGCCAGTCCACGTGCTGCTGGCGGTGGTTCTCTTTCCGCTTTTCTTGCTGGCTGTGTGGAAACGTCCGTGGAACAGACTCGATCCAACGGATGGCGACGACGAGCCAGACGAACGTCACGCGGCGCTCGTCGGGCAGTTCCTAATGTCGTTAGTCGGTGTAGGTTTGATCGTGGGTGGTGCCACCATCTCGTACCTCGGGCTCACCACGGTCTTCGTTCCAAGTGACCTCACCTACATGAGCACTTCGGCGGCCGCGCTGGCGGCCGCGAATGATCGGTTGCTCGGCTTTGTGGCCCACGACCGAGCCGGGTTCGGGGGTGCCCTGGCATCGACCGGCGTGGTCGTGTTGCTCATATCGGCCTGGGGGTGGCACCGCGGGGAGTCATGGGTGTGGTGGTGCATGGCCGCCGCCGCCTTGGCTGGATTCGGCGCCGCGATCGCGATCCACGTTTGGGTCGGGTACACCGATTTTCTGCATCTCGCGCCGGTCTATACGGGGACTCTGGTGTCTGCCGTCGCGTTGGGTTTGTCCCGTCGGCACTTATTGGCTCGACGCGCGTGAGCGATTCGCGCGGCGGCCGACGGCGTCGGTTCGCGTAGCCGAGGCTCCACTGTTCCTGTTCGAGGCCCAATGAGCCTTTCTTGTGGATGGTCACTCAGCGGGCGTGGAGCCCACCTTGCACACCACCCGACCGCCGCCAATAACCGCCAGGACCGCCTTGTATCTCTGCTCAGTCACGCTCAACTCCCTCATGCGCGGGAGTGTCAGGTATCAACCGGGACACCTGTCGTGCATCACCCGAAACACTGACAAGCATCACCCGGGACGCATTTGTCGTGCTTCAGCCGAACCTACACATGACAATGGTGCTCGCGCAGGTGTGTGATTTCACCACATAGCGGAAGGGTCGAGGGTTCGCATGTCTCAGGACATAGTGGAAGGCACCAAGACGGAGGTGGCTGGCGATGGTCCTGTGGCGTTACCTGGTGGACGCTGTGGTCCTCGAGGGCCGGAGCCCGATCGAGCTGGCGCGCAGCCACGGCATCTCCCAAAGCTGGATCTATGAGCAGGTCAAGCGCTTCCGCGAGGGTGGCTATCCAGCCCTAGAACCTCGCTCTCGACGACCCCACTCCTGCCCGCACCAGGTCAGCCAGCAAGTTGAGGGCGTGGTCCTCGAGCTACGTCGCGAGCTGATCGTGGCCGGCCATGACGCTGGCGCCCAAAGCATCGCCCATCACCTGGTGGGACGGGTCGACAAGGTGCCTTCGCTGGTCACCATCTGGCGGATCCTGAGTCGGAACGGCCTGATCACTCCGGAGCCGCACAAACGACCCCGCTGCTCCTTCAAACGCTTCCAGGCTGAGCTGCCCAACCAGATGTGGCAGGCCGACAGCACCCATTGGCAATTGGCCGACGACAGCGAGGTCGAGATCCTGAACATGATCGATGACCACTCACGGCTGGTCTTGGCCTCAGTTGCCCTGACAAGCCTTAAAGCGGGTGACGCTCACGAGATCTTCATTGCCGCAACTGAAAGTCATGGCCTGCCGGCTTCCTTGCTCTGCGACAACGCCGCCGTCTTCAGCGGCAAATCACGCCGCGGCAAGGTCGTCCTCGAGGCGGAGCTCGAACGCCTGGGCATCCGTTGCATCCACTCCACGCCGTATCACCCTCAGACTTGTGGCAAGGTCGAGCGTTTTCACCAAACTCTGAAACGCTTCCTCGTCAGGCAGGTGGCGGCCGACTCATTGCCACTCCTGCAGCTGCAGCTCGACAACTTCCGCTGCTACTACAACCAGCAGCGGCCACATCGCGCCCTCGCAGGAAGCACACCACTGGTCGCATTCAACGCGCGTGTCAAAGCCAAACCCGAACCAGTCGAGCCACCGACACACTTCAGGGTCCGCCGGGACAAGGTCGACCGCTTCGGTCGAGTCACCCTTCGCTACCTCGGCCAACTCCACCACATCGGCGTTGGTCTCGCCTACAAGAACCGGCCTATTCGACTGCTCGTCGCCGGCGACCACGTCCGCGTCGTCACCGAGGAGGGCTCACTGCTTCGCGAACTGGTCATCGACCCCAGCCGCGATTACCAGCCTCTAGGCGGCCGTACACTCTTCCGCCATGTCGTGAGACAGGCTTCCGCGATGTCCTGAGACATGACATGGCAGGGGCGGAAGGATTCGAACCCTCGGCCCTCGGTTTTGGAGACCGATGCTCTGACCAGACTGAGCTACGCCCCTAATCGCCTACGGCATTCTACCCGCCACCGTTAGCATCCACTGAGTGGCCGTTTTCATCGCCAACATCGGCGTGAATGCAGGCCACGCCGCGCAATCGCCGCTCTTCGATGACGGGACGTTTCGCCTCGTCCCAATTCCAGAAACCGCACCCTGGCGGGTACCGATGCTTCGCATGCGCGACCTCGCTGGCCTGCACGCATACGCACCCGCAAGCTGGTTCGACCGCCCCGTCCACTTCGATCCGGACCTGGTCTCGAGGACCAAGACCTATGGCGACAACTGCCGCCGCGCAGGGCGCGCCTTCAGCCTGCGCAGAGCAAAGCCGGGAGACGTCATCTTCTTTCTCGCGAGGCTGAAAAAACAGACAGGACCGGCCGCATTCCACCTGGTCGGTTCCCTCGAAATCGACGACATGCTGACGGACGTAACGCAAGAGCCCGGATCCGGATGGTGGGACGCCAACGCGCACGTCCGGCGCGCTCGCGCGACCGGCATGTGGGATTCGTTCTGGGTCTTCAGGGGCAACGGTCGAAGTGGGCTCTTTAAACAGGCCATCCCATTCGGGAGGCGGGAAGCGCAGCAGGTGTTCACAGGCACGATGCGCTGGCTCGAGCACCGCACCGAGCTGCAGACGATCGGCTCGTACACGCGCGCGGTCAGACGGATCGAAGGCGCGGGAGAGGAGTGGCTGCGGTCGACCTGCCTGTCCTGATCGTCGGCGATGTCCATGGCGACCTCGAGCGCCTGTTCCAGGCCCTTAAGCCGTACCCCGCCGATGAGTGGCACACGATCTTTCTCGGCGACCTCGTCGACTACGGACCGTTCGGGGTCGGCGCGCTCCGGTTCGCGCGCGATCGCAAGAATTCCGAGGTACTTCTGGGCAACCACGAGGTTGCGATGCTCGGGGCTCTCCGCGATGCCGCGCGGGTCGGGTTCTACATCAGCATCGGCGGCCAGCAGCACGACCTGGATGAGCTGCGCAAAGACGGGCCGCTGCAGGAGTGGATGCAGGCGCGACCGCTCATGCTCAAGCTCGAAGACGGCACCCTCGTCCAGCACTGCGGCAACGACGACTACCGGCTCCTGCTTGGCGAGGAAACATCTGACCCGGTCGCGACTATCAACACCAATGGCCGGCTGGTCCTGGAGGCTGGCGACGCTCACCTGCTGTGGAACGTCATGAGCGGAAAGGGTGTCTTTGCCACCGAGCCCGATCGCCTCGAGCGCTGGCTCGATCTCACAGGCTCGAGACGCGTGGTTTTCGGGCACACGCCGCACCACGAACCCCGGCCGGCGCGCTACCACGGCGGCAAGGCCATCAACTATGACGGCGGGCTGGCCCGCTTCCACTACCGCCGCGCCGCGCCACTCGCCGCGAGCGTCGGGCCGCTGGAACCCTAGGCCACCGCCGGCCGGCAGTCCTTGCAGGGCCGATACCCGGCCGCCCGCGCCTCGTCTTCGGAGTGGAAGAAGACGAAGTTCTGCTCCTTCGCGCGCCGGCCGTGATAGCACGTCGGGAAGCAGAAGATCTTCGTGCTCTTGATCCCTTCGTAACGCAGACCCGAGTGCGCCAGTCTTTGCAGCCGCCCCAGCTGCACGCCCTCGAGATCGAGGATCTGCTTTTTCGCTTCCGGCCCGCCGCCGCCGTAGTTGCCGATCACCCCGTCCGTGCGGATCACCCGGTGGCATGGGATGAAATACGGGATGGGGTTGTTGGCCAGAGCAGTGCCAACGGCTCGCATCGCCGCCGGGTGACCGATCTCGCGCGCGATCCATCCATACGGCCTCACCTCGCCGCGGCGAATTTCCAGCGTCTTGCGCAGGACCGCCTGCGAGAACGGGGTCAGGCCACGGAGATCAAACTGCAGCCGTCGCTTGCCATCGAGCTGATCCTCGATCTTCGCCGCCAGCTCCGCGGAAGGTTCGGTACGCACGAGACTGCGGCCGATCTCACGACCGAACCAGGTCTCGAACTCCTCGGCGGACTTACTGCGCATCGCCGCCGACACTCCCAGCCGGTTCCATGCGACGTACACAGGTCCGAGCACGGTTTCGAACGCCGCGTACGAATCCGCGACACCCGCCTGCGCCAGCACGCGCTCCGCAAATCCGGCGGGCGCCTTCACATCGCCGAGGCGCCTCAGGTCAATCATCGCCGTCGCCATTGTTTTCTCCTCTCAGCAGTTTCAACCCGCGGTGCACGTTTGCCTTGACCGTTCCGATGGGCTGTCCCAGCGCCTCCGCCACCTCCGAGTACGAAAGGTCCTGGACGTGCCGCAGCACGACCGCCTCGCGGTAGCGCGGCGGTAGGCACGCCACTCGGGCGGCGAGCTCGTCGATCTCTTCCCGCCGCATCACGTCCTCCTCAGGCCCTGACGCTGAGGACGGCTCGCTGCCGTTGAGCTCAACCAGCCGCGGCCGCACGCCGCGAACGCGGTTGCGCACCACGTTGACCGCGATGCGGTGCAGCCACGCCTTTTGCTTCAGGTCACGGACGCGGTCAGGCGGGTATGTGACCAGGGCGCGGTAGGCGCGTAAGAACGTGTCCTGCGCGACCTCTTCCGCATCTTGCCGGTTGCCGGTCAGTGCGAGCCCGAGCGCGTAGATGCGGTCCTGATGGTCCAGGACCAGGCGCTCGAAGACGCGTTCTGTGACCTCCATCTGCCTCCTGAACACACTGCTGAGTCCATTGGTTGCAGCGACGATTCGGAACCATGATGCGGTGCCCGGTGTACATGATGCGTTCCGATGGAGGGCCGGCCAGCGGACGATTCAGCGCTCGTCGCGCGCGCCCAGCGCGGCGAAGCGGCCGCCTATGAGGAGCTAGTCCTGCGCTACCAGCAGATCGCGTTCCGCACGGCTTATGTCATCACCGGATCCGCGGCGGATGCCGAGGACGCTGCCCAGGAGGGTTTCGTCAAGGCCTATCGGGCCCTTGACCGGTTCCGTAGCGGCGCCGAGGTCAGGCCCTGGCTACTGCGCATCGTCGCCAACGAGGCCCGCAACCATGTCCGTTCGAGCGGACGCCGACACCGGCTCGATCTTCGCCTGGTCGAGGGCTTCCGCCCGGGGGATGCGGCCCCATCCCCCGAGGCGGTGGCCGTCGCCGCGGACGAACGCCGGCGCCTGCTGGCCATGGTCAACGCACTGAGCGACGAGGACCGGCTGGTGATCGCGAGCCGGTACTTCCTGCAGCTCAGTGGGGAAGAAACCGCGGCCGCGCTCAGGATCCCCGAGGGCACAGTCAAGTCGAGGCTGTCGAGAGCTCTGGCGAGGCTGAGGGCTCAGGTCGAGGAGGCGGCAAATGCCTGACATCGAGGAGCAGCTGCTTTCCCTCGGCAAGTCCATCGACTGGCCACCAACTCCTCCCCATTTATGGGGGGGTGTCGCGCAGCGCCAGAGGGGCTGGGCGCTGCCTACCGGACAGAGAAGGTGGGCCCTCGCCGCCGCGGCCGTCCTGCTGATCGTCGCCACGCTCATCGCCTACACGCCCTCCCGCGAGGCGATCGCCGGCTGGCTGAACTTGCACACCAGGATCGAGCACGTGCCGCAGCTCCTGACCCCCTCCCCGCATCCTCCCGGCCCGCTCGGCCAGCGCCTCGGCCTCGGCAACGCGACCACTCTCGACAGCGCCCAGAGGCAGCTCGCATGGAAGATCCACGTCCCGGCATCCCTCGGGAAGCCCGACGAGGTCTATGTCCAGCAGCCACCCAGAGCTCCGTCGGGCGGCGAGGTGACGCTCGTCTACGCCCAGCGTCCCGACATACCGGTCAGTGGGCAGACCGGAGTCTCCGTGCTGGTCACCGAGGCGCGCGGCGCGGTGAACGAGATTTACTTCCAGAAGCTTCTCGGTCCTGATACAACGATCGAGCAGGTCAGTGTTGGCGGCCACCAGGGCTACTGGATCTCGGGCAGCCCCCACAACTTCGCCTTCACCGACGCCAACGGCAACTTCTACAGCGAGACCCTGCGCCTCGCCACCAACACGCTGGTACTCGACGACAACGGGACGGTCATCCGGATCGAGGGCAACATGACGAGAGCCCAGGCGCTGCAGACCGCCACCTCGCTTCTCTGACGGAACCCCCGCCCGGGCGGCGGTGTATGGGAGGCATGAAAGCGATTGGCGCCCTGGTCTGCCTTGGCTTCTTGTCCGTGGCATGTGCGGCAGCGCAAGAGGGGCCAAGGGCCGGAAACGTAAAGCTCTACGAGGCCGTCGCCTCGGGCGCGACCCAGCAGATCGAGGTGATCGATTCACACTCCCACTCGGTTGAGCGGCGCCTGCCCTTGGGGGCTGCGACCGCCGACTGGAAGCACCTCTACTCGATCGTCTCGAGCTCGCTCATCGACACGGACCCGCAGACCGGCCGCACACAGGGCACGATGGCTCTGGGTGGTGCGTACCAGCTGCCCACGGTGGCTGCCAATGGTCTGCCCGGCGGCCTATCCGCGAACACGGAGTGGCTGGTCGTCGAGTCGTTCGACGGCGCCGCAACCGACATGCTCGTGATCAACAACTACTGGTCGAGGATCCAGCATCGCGTCCATCTGCAAGGACGGTTCCACTTCGACGCGGTCAGTGACGACGGCGACCGCCTATACCTCATTCAATATCTGAACGGCAAGGAGTACTACGTCCGCCTGTACGACCTCGCCGGCGGCCGCCTTGACGAGAACATCGTCGTCGACAAGAGCGACGGTAACCAGGCGATGACAGGACTTCGTCTGTCCGGGGTGCCGGCGCCGGACGGCTCGATGTTGTTCAGCATGTACGTGCGCGAGAACGAGAGCCCGTTCATCCACGCCCTCAACCTGAGCGGGCCCTTTGCGTTCTGCCTCGACCTGCCTGGCGGCGGATACGCCCAGGACAAGGCCGCGACGCATTGGTCGCTCGCCATGCGCTCGGATGGGCGGCGGCTCTACGCGATCAACGGCGCGACCGGTGTCGTGGCCGAGGTCGACACGAACAACCAGTACTCGCCGCAAGTTCTACGGACCGCACGCCTGGATCTCACCGCCGGTTCAGCGACCGGCACAGGCGCCGCGCTGTTGAGCCGCGATGGCAAGACGCTGGTCGCGGCGGGCGGAACCGGCCTGCTCTGGGTCGATCCGTCGACCTTGAGAGTCCGGATGAGGTCACTGAGCGACTGGCGCATCTCGAGCCTGGAAATGAGTCCGGACGGTGGAACCATTTACGCCGTCGCGCCTAACGGCCTGGTTGCTGAAGTCTCCATGACCTCGGGTCGGGTGATCACCCGCTTCGGCCCGATCGACGGCGATCCGCTGGCCCTCATGCGGGTGGCTGCTGCTTAGCGGGATCGACCTCGTAGCCGCGGCAGCGTAAGACGGGGAGTCGCGGGTATCGGGGAAAGGACGGGTCCGTCCGCGACAGCTCGCACATCCAGAAGACGGTCCGCTTCCCCTTTACCGTCCGCGAATGCTTGCAAGAGGCGCAGAGCCCGACGTTCACGAAACGAAATCATGTAGCCCTGCGTCCGCCGCTGCCGGAACCGGATCCAGGTCAGTGTCATGGCAAGCGCTACGTTGCCCGCCGCCTGTCAGATCACTGCGGACGAAGAATCAGCTTTTGGTAAGCGGCGGCAGCGAGTTGAGCGCCGTGGTCAGGCGCTCCAGGTTGCTGCCGATCCCGTACCGCTTCGCCAGCTCCTCGACTATCTCCGGTTCAGCCGGATACCGCGCCCGCCGGCCCTTCGGCACCTTGATCTTCAGGTCACGCACGGGCGGCACGACCTGCAGCGCCTTCTCCAGGTATTCGGCGTTGGTGTCGCGAAACACGCCCGCTTCCAGCATCTTGTCGACCGAGCCGTACCTTTTCACCAGCTGCGCCGCCGTCTTGTCGCCGATGCCCGGGATCCCGGGTAGCCCGTCCGACGGGTCGCCTCGCAGAATCGCGAAGTCGGAGTAGGCCCGCCCGGGGATCTTGTAACGGCGCGCCACCTCGGCCTCGTCGACCTCGGCCGGCCCGCCCTTCTGCGGGTACAGCACGATGATGTCCCGGCCGCGGACCTGGCTGAACAGGTCGCGGTCGCCGCTGGCGATCTCGATTGGTGGCTTCACCTTCGCGGCCAACGAGGCGACGATGTCCTCGGCCTCATAACCCGCGAGCCCGACCACGTCGACGCCGGTCGCTTCGAGCGCGGCGAGGATGACCGGCACCTGCGGGATGAGTCCGGGAGGAATGGGCTCCGCGACGCGATGCTCTTTGTAACCGGGGATCAGCTCGACGCGCCAGTCCGGTCGCCAGTCCTCGTCTGTAGTGAACGCGACGCGTCGAGGCTTGCGCGTCGTGAGGTATCGCGCGAGCGTATCGAGAGTCCCGCGCACGGCATTGACGAGCGCGCCGTTAGGTCCGCGCATGGTCTGCGGAATTGCGTAGAACGCGCGGAAAAACATGCTCGAGCCATCGACCAGCAGCCACTCCGGCATGATCTGGTTCATGCTATTCGCCCACAATGGCGGCGGTTTGAAGCTGGCCGCGGCCGCGCTGCTCTGCGCAGGATTGGTAGCGTGCTCGACGGAGACGCCGTCGAACAATCCGGGCCCAGCTGCCTCGAACGCATCGCAGGCGTCCGATCTCCGCACGCACCTGGACCTACTGATGAGCGAGCAGGTGATGATCGTGGCCAAGGAGACATCGGCCGCGGTCAATCACTCGGACGCGTACGCCGGATACACCACGCTGCTCTCGGCGAACTCGGCTGACCTGTCCGCCCTGATCGGTCGGGCTTTCGGCGATACCGCGGCGGGGCAGTTTGCGCAGCAGTGGAACGGCCAGAACGGATACCTGGTCGACTACGCGATCGCGGTGGTGACGCACGACGACGCCAGGGCGAAGACGGCGCTCGCGGGCCTCACAACGACCTTCGCGCCCCAGTTTGCGCAGATGCTCAGCGACACCAGCCGGCTGCCGCTGGACCCGGTGACGCAACTGATCACGCAGCAGGTGCTCGAGGACAGGGTGTTCATCAACGACGTCGCCGCGCAGAAGTTCTCGGCTTTCTACAAGGACCTGCACACCGCGTACGCGCAGTCCTTCCGTCTGGGCGACGCCCTCGCCGCTCAGATGGTGCAGCGTTTTCCAGACAAGTTTCCCGGCGAAATCTCGACGCCGAACGTCGACACTCGCGTGTCGATCAACGCGCTGTTGCAGGAGCACGCGTACCTGGTGACGATGGGCACCGAGGCCGTCGTAGCGGATCGCACTGGTGAAGCCTCCGCGGCTTCTTCAGCTCTTGTCGACAACGGATCGGCGTTGACGGCGGCAATGAGCAACACACAGCTCGCAAACGTGTGGACGGCCAGGAACACATCCCTCTTCGGCTACGCGCAGGGAAACGTCCAGGGCAATCCGCTGGTGACAGGCAAGTTCGTGAGCGACTTCGTTTCCGTCACCCACGCCAACAAGACCGTCGTCCAGGCTCAGGTCACAGCGACGCTGCGAGTGATCGACGAGCAGCGCGCCAGGAGCTCGAAGACGATCGCTGGTGACGACCGGGCGGCTGCAACTGCCATGCAGCCGGTAGCCGACTCACTCCATGGCTGAGGCGATTATCTCCAGGCCGGTTGCCGCTTCTTCAGGATTCAAGACCAGGGGCGGGCTGATTCGAACCGCTCGCGTCCCGGCGGTCAGCAGCAGCAAGCCTCGCTCGAACGCCGCCTGAACCAGGCGCGCCGCCTGCTCAGACGTCTTGAACTCGAGCGCCAGCATCAGGCCGAGGCCGCGCACGTCGGTCACTTCGTCATGGCCGGCCGCGATCTCGCGCAGCCCATCCTGGAGCTGCGCGCCGACCTTGGCAGCGTTCTCCATCAGCCCGCCGTAGAGCAGGTCCATCGTCGCGAGGCCCGCTGCGCACGCGACGGGGTTGCCGCCGAACGTGCTGCCGTGGGAACCAGGCGGCCAGCTCATCTGCTCCGCGCGGGCGATGAAGGCTCCCAGGGGCAGTCCCGAGGCGATGCCCTTGGCGAGGCAGACGATGTCCGGCTCGACGGCCCAGTGCTCGACCGCCAGCAGGTTGCCGGTCCGGCCCATCCCCGACTGCACCTCGTCGGCAGCCAAAAGGATGTCGTGCTTCGCGGTCAGCTCGCGCAGCCGCGGCAGGAAGTCGTCGGGCGGGACGAGGTACCCGCCCTCACCCTGGATCGGCTCGACGAACACGGCCGCCACGCTCTCCGGCGGCGCGACCGTCGCAAAGAGCTCCTCGATGCGTTCGATGGACTGGTCCGTGGTGATGCCGCGCGAGGCGGTCGGGAACGGAGCGTGAAAGACCTGGGACAGAAGAGGCGCGAATCTGCGCCGCTGGCTGGCCTTCGACGCGGTAAGTGACAGAGCGCCAAACGTGCGGCCGTGGAACGCGCCGATGAACGCGATGTAGCTCGGCC
>DATEGL010000062.1:0-5601 GCA_035280145.1 Candidatus Dormiibacterota bacterium
AGCCCGGCTCCGGCCGCGGCCGCGAGCATCGCCCAGCGCCTCGCCCACAACACCAACAGCGCGACCGGACCCTGGATCAGCTTGATGGCGATCGCCGCCCCGAGCGCGGCGCCACCCCACCACCGGTTCTCCATCCAGGCCAGGAACCAGACGCCTGAGAGGCCGAGGAGCACGAGGTTGACCTGTCCCTCGGCGATGTTGCCGACCACCGGCTCGAATGCGAGCGCCACCAGAACCAGCAGCGCCGCGAGCTGCCAGTCTCTGACCCGCATCGCTTTCAAGGTCATCCAGATGAAAAGCGCCAGGGAAGCGTTCAAAAGCAGCACTGCTCCGACCGTGATGGCGCGGCCGTTGACGCCGATCAGCGGCTGGAGCATCCAGGCCAGCACCGGTGGCATCACGTACTGCGGGCCGGTGGGTTCGAGGCAGCCCATGCTCGCGCACAGGTCGTACGGGTCCTGGCCCGACGCGATCCGCATGGCCGCGCGCATGTAGCTCTCTTGAAAGTCACCTAGATAGCCGCCGAGGAAGATGGGTTGAATGAGGGCCTGCCAGATGTATGTCGCCGTTATCGGCACGCCCGAGACGACGATCAGCAGGGTGCGGAAGCGCCGGTTCTCGAAGGCGGTGATTCGCACGAGCGCGAATTATCGGACTGCGGTGAGCCCCTCCGTTGTGTTCCGCGCCACTTCCCCATTAAAGGAGAGGACAGGTCACAAATAAGCGAGGCGGCGCCTGCAGCGGACACCGCCTCGACCGGGAGACTACCGGGTGACACGCTGCTGGTTTCTCTGCGCCGCTTTACGGCCGTTGCCTACTTGTGGAGGCCAACCTTTGCGTGAGCTGTCGGCAGTCCCGGACGGAGAACGAATTGCCTTCAGCCTGCGACGATCGGAGGACAATGTCAAGGGGTTATGTGATGTCTAATCTGAGCTACGTACACGGGGCAAGCGACAAATCCTTGCTCGGTGAACCTATCTTCCAGAACCTGCGGCGCACAGCCGAACGCGTGGGCGATCACGAGGCGTTGGTGGCAGCGCATCAGGGGTATCGAGCCACCTATCGCGAGCTGATCGAGCAGTGCGAAGTTGTGGCGCGAGGCTTGATTGCGCGCGGCGTCAAGAAGGGTGACCGCGTCGGCATCTGGTCGCCCAATCGCTTCGAGTGGGTGATCGTTCAGTACGGGACCGCGGCACTGGGGGCGATCCTCGTCAACATCAACCCCGCGTATCGAACTTCAGAGCTCGAGTACGCGCTAAATCAGTCCGGGATCACCTTCCTCATCCTCGCCGCGGGCTTTCGCCAGGCCGACTACCGCGCCATGCTCGCCGAGGTCAAGGGCAGGTGCCCCGACCTCCGCGAAGCTCTCGTGTTCGAGGACGGTTGGGAAGCGCTCAAGCGCGACGCCGCGAATGTCGACCCCGCAAAGCTGGACGAGGTCGAGGCAACGCTGGAGTTCGACGACCCCATCAACATCCAGTACACCTCGGGCACGACGGGCTTTCCCAAAGGCGCGACGCTCACCCACCACAACATCCTCAACAACGGCTTTTTCATCGGCGAGACGCTGCGCTACACGGAAAATGATCGTGTCTGCATCCCGGTGCCGTTCTACCACTGCTTCGGTATGGTGCTGGGCAACCTCGCTTGCACTACCCACGGATCGACGATGGTGATTCCGGCCGAAGCCTATGACCCGGTGGCGACGATGCAGACGGTGCAAGACGAACGATGCACCTCCCTCTATGGCGTCCCGACCATGTTCATCGGCGAGCTCGAGCATGCGCGCTTCAATGATTTCGACTTCAGCACGCTCCGGACCGGAATCATGGCCGGCTCGCCATGTCCGGTCGAGGTGATGAAGAAGGTCACCACCGTCATGCACATGCCCGAGATGACGATCTGTTACGGGATGACCGAAACATCGCCGGTTTCGACACAGAGCACGACCGTCGATCCCCTCGAGCGGCGCGTCTCCACCGTCGGCCGCGTGCATCCGCACGTGGAGATCAAGATCGTCGACCCCGAGTCCGGAGCGGTTGTCCCGCGCGGTACTCCGGGTGAGCTCTGCAGCCGGGGTTACATCGTGATGCTCGGCTACTGGAACAACGAAGAAGCGACGCGCCAGGCAATAGACCCGGCGCGCTGGATGCACACCGGTGACCTGGCCACGATGGACGACGAGGGCTATATCAACATCGTCGGCCGGATCAAGGACATGATCATTCGCGGCGGCGAGAACGTGTACCCGCGCGAAGTCGAAGAGTTCCTGTACACGCACCCCGATATCGCCGACGTCCAGGTGATCGGCGTGCCGTCCGAAAAGTACGGCGAAGAGGTAATGGCCTGGGTCAAGCCGCGCGAGGGCGCGAGCGTTACAGGCGACGAGCTGGCGGCGTGGTGCAAGGGCAAGATCGCGACCTACAAGATCCCGCGCCACTGGAAGTTCGTCGACGCGTTCCCGATGACAGTCACTGGCAAGGTACAGAAGTACAGGATGCGGGAGCTCGCCGTCGAGGAGCTGGGCCTCGAAAAAGCCGCCGGAGTTAGAACGGCCTAGCCGAGCGTTTCGTAGGGCCAGGCCGCGGCGAACGGCTCGTACAAGAGAAGCACCTTCTCGATCGGCAACGCGTCGCGCATGAAGAGCGCTCCACCCGCCACCCCGGCGAATCCAACAATGCCGAGACCGTCGTGTGGCGCCGCCTGCTCAGCGGCTTCCTGCATCGCTCGAAATGCCTGCGTGCGGCCGACCTGGACGGCGGTCGAGATAACGAGCTTCCAGGCAGTGTTGTAGTTCGCGGCGGGGTCGAGTGCGCCGGCGGCGCCGATTATGTCGGCGGCCGTACCTGGGGCCTTGGGCTTGGGCGCCTGGCTGAGCACCTTGGCGACCGTCGAGACCTCGTCTTCAGGGTCGCCCTTGAGCGTCGGCAGCCGGCGCAAGAACCCGGCGATCTGTTGGTCGATTGGCGCCGCGGGCCGGTAGCCGGGTCCAGGCAACACCGTCGCGAACGGTCTGTAGACGGCCTCGAACTGGTTCGGCTGCATCTGCTCGCGAACCAGGATCCCCAGGGCTACCACCTGCGCCGACTCGAGTGCGGCCGCTGCCGCGTTCGGATCGGGGAGCGATTTTTCGATCGCAGTCTTGACCTGGGCGACCCGGAAACCAGAAGTGAAAGCGTTGACCATGGCCTGGTCCGCGCTCGTGAGCAGGCCATCAAGCACCTCCTCGAGCACCGTCACCGAATCCCTCGCGCGGGCAACCATGCGGGCGGTGGCGACCCACTCCCACTGCGCCGGCCCCAGCGACTTGGCCGCGGCCGTCAGAAACTGCCCGGCGTCGGTGGCGCTCAGCGGATCCGCACCTGGCCGGGCAGGAGCCCTTTCTCACGCAGCAGGTCGATCGGGTGGTAGGCGTCGACGATGCGCATCGTGCCGCTGGCCGAACGCAGGACCATCGATTGCGTGTAGGCGTACACGTCCTCGTATCGCACGCCCTTCAGCAGCTCACCCGACGTGATCCCGGTCGCAGCAAAGAAGATGTCCCTGCCCGAACAGAGGTCGTCCAGGCACAGCACCTGATCAGGTTTGTGCCCTTCATTGATCGCGACCTGCCTTTCCTTGTCATCGCGAAAGAAGAGCCTGGCCTGCATATCGCCGCCCATGGTCTTGATGGCGCAAGCCGCGAGCACGCCTTCTGTGGCACCGCCCGAGCCCATCATGCAGTGGATCCCCAGCCTGGTCTCGAGCGCGGCTTCAAGAGCACCGGCCACATCACCAGCGCTGATCAGCTTGATGCGGGCGCCAACGTCACGGATCTCGTCGATGGTCTGGCGATTGCGGTCGCGATCGAGGACGACGACCGAAAGCTCTTCGACCGGCAGCCCCTCCGCCTTGGCGATGCGCCGCAAATTCCACTCGACGGGCATCTCGAGGTCGATGGCGCCGCGCGCCTTGCGTCCGACCACCAGCTTCAGCATGTAGTGGACGTGGGTCGTGAACATCGTGCCGCGCTCGGCCAGGGCAACCACGGAGATCGCCCCCGGGAGGCCTGAGGCGGTCAGGCTTGTGCCCTCGATGGGATCGATGGCGACGTCGACCTCGGGCTCGAGGCCGTTGCCTATCTCCTCGCCGAAGTAGAGCATCGGCGCCTCGTCTTTCTCGCCCTCTCCAATGACCACGGTCCCCTTCATGTCCACGTCCGCGAGTGCCTCGCGCATGGCTTCTACCGCGCGCTGGTCGGCAGCGTCCTTGTTGCCGCGACCCTGCAGCGGGGCAGCCGCCAGTGCACCGGCTTCGGTAACCCGAAGCAGCTCGAGCGCGAGGTTACGTGTGTGTCTGGGCTCGTCGATCATCGACTTGTGGAGTACGAAAGGGTAACGCGGCTAGCTAAGGCCCCGGCGGCGGATTGGCAGCTTGTCCGCCTCCACGACCAGGTCCTCCTTGCGGGCCAGGCGCCGGTCGCCGCCTCTGTCCACATAGACGCAGGTGCGCTCGAGGACAGCCGTGATGCGAACCTTCTCGCCGTTCAGCGTGGCGTCGAAGCCGTCGATCAGCACCTCATCCTCTTCGAGGTCGACTTCGCTCAGAGGTCGGGGCCCGCTCGGCCGGACCCGAGTGGACAGCTGCAACTGAGGCCTCGGCCCTTGCGTCGGACTCGGCTTGATCGTTAGCCGCGAGGATGCCGAGCCGGCCAGGCGGATGCCGGGTCGTGGCGGTTGTGGAATGGCGGGCCGGGTCGGAAGCGACCTAGGCGGCGGCAGCTCGGACGCCTTCAGCGCCGGCTTCGGAACCGGCCTAGGTGCGGCCTTTACTGCAGGTTTGGACGCCGCTTTGCGGTTGTTGGGGGGCGATGAATTCGCCGCCCGCGCCCGAGACGCCGGGCCGCGGGCCGCGGTCCGCTTCTTAGGGGGTCGTCTAGAAGAACTCACCCCAGAACTTCCTGACCCTGCCGACGGGGTTAGGCATGGGCTTCAACGTTACGACTGTCGACTGTGCCGGCACCTGCGAGAGGCGATCGAAAGATGTCTCCGGAATCCCTTCGGGATGCACGCGGATCACCCCGTAGTGGACACCTCCCTCTTGTACCACCAGGGCGCCCACGGTGGCATCGCCCTCCAGCTTGCCGGTATTCGTGATCTTCAGCCGGTTGGCCGCGATGATGTTGCCTCGCACCTGGCCGGACACAGTGATCCGAACACCCTTGATGTCCGCCTCGACATGGGCATCGGGCCCAATCAGCAGGTCGCCGTCCGACTCGATCTCGCCCGTGAAGTTGCCAAGGACCTGGCCAGATCCCTTGAGCTCCAATTTGCCGGACAACGAGTCGTCGCGGGCAATGACCGTCGCCTTTGGATCCAGGCCCAGCGGATCCGCGTCGCCGTTTGTGCTGGTCGCTCCAGCCGTTTCCACTCCAGTCTCAGTCATCTCAGCTCCTCGCCGCCCCCTCCCCAGGGCATGGCGGCTCCCTCCTTACCGGCAGCATAGCGGCTGTTGGCCGCGGCGCTACAAGTCTTGATGGGTCGACAAGTAATCGATTAGCGCTTGCTTCTCAGGCGGGAGCAAGCCGTCGATGACCAGCTCTTCGAGCCTCTGTTTGATCCG
>DATEGL010000063.1:0-2508 GCA_035280145.1 Candidatus Dormiibacterota bacterium
GCAAGTCCGACCTGTCGAGCGTGAAGAGCGTCGAGGTCACCGATGACACGCACGTGATCTTCCACCTCGGCAAGCCGGACGCCACGCTGCTGGCGACGCTGGTCGACAGAGCCGGAATGATGGTGTCGATCGACGCCGTGACCAGGGCCGGCCAGAACTTCTCCCTCGCGCCGGTCGGAGCCGGCACCGGGCCGTTCCAGTTCTTCGAGTGGAAGCGCAACGACCACCTGACCCTCAAGAAGAATCCGAACTACTGGAAGGCAGGACTCCCCTATCTCGACGGAGTGACTTACCGGGCCATTCCTGACGTCAACGCGATCCTCGCGGCGTTGAAGACCGGCGACATCGACATCGCCCGTGTGATCGCGGCCAAAGACGTGGCTTCGCTGAAGACCGACTCCAGCTTCGTCTACCGCGACACGCCCGCGATCGGTTTCAACGGTTTCGAGCTCAACGCCGGGGCGGCTCCGTTCAGCGACCCCGCCAAGCGACAGGCCGTGGCCCAGGCCATCGACCGCTACTCGATCCTCAAGAACATCAATTTCAACATCGGGGTCGTCGCGTATGGCCCGATCCCCCCGTCGAGCTGGGCCTTCGACTCCGGCGAGAAGATCTACGACCACGCCGACGCCGCGAAGGCGAAATCCACCGCCACAGGCTTCACGTTCACGTTCAAGACCACGTCCGACCCGGTCAACCAGCAGTTGGCGCAGCTGCTGCAGTCCGAGCTGGCGGGGGCCGGCATCACGATGCAGATCCAGACCGAGGAGTTCGCGACCTACCAGCAAGAATGCGCCAATCACCAGTTTCAGGCGTGCGGCGTCAGCTGGTCGGGCCGCATCGACCCCGACGGCAACATGTACGCGTGGTGGCACACGGGAGGCAGCTTCAACGACAGCCTGTACAGCAACTCTCAGGTTGACGCCTGGCTCGAGGACGCTCGCGTCACCGCGGACCGCGCCAAGCGCAAGCTGGACTATGACAACGCGCAGAAGCAGATCGTGAAGGACGCGCCGTACGTCTTCACGACCTTTGGCGTGAGCCCGCAGATCTCGAGCAACAAGATCCACAACTTCACGCTGTACCCCGACCTGATGATCCGAATGGCGGAGGTCTGGAAGGGCTAGCCTCACACCGGCTTGACGACTTACGTCCTTCGCCGGCTGTTCCTGATGCTGCCGGTCGCCTTTCTGGTGACCGTCGGCGTCTTCATGCTGATCCACCTGACCCCGGGCGATCCGGCGCTGGTCGTCCTGGGCGAGGACCGCTCGCCGGCGGCCATCGCCCAGGTGCACCAGGAGCTCGGGCTCGACAAGCCGCTCTACGTGCAGTACGCGATCTGGTTGGGCCGCGTCGTGCGAGGGGACTGGGGACGCTCCATCACCACCCACGAACCGGTGGCCAGCGCGATAACCGACCGCCTCCCCGCGTCGCTCGAGCTCGGCGTCGTCGCCCTCATCTGGTCGCTGCTCGTGGCGATCCCGATGGGCACCCTGGCCGCCGTGCGCCGGGGCACGGCCATCGACCGCCTCGCGATGGGCATCACGGTGGCCGGGGTCTCGGTGCCGAACTTCTTCATCGGCATCGTCTTGATCTTTCTGTTGTCAGTCACGCTGCGAATGTTTCCATTCGGTGGCTACATCCCACTGACGCAGGACCCGCTCGAGAGCCTCCGCCATGTCGTGCTTCCGGCGATCGCACTTGGGACGGCAGGGACTGCGATCAACATGCGATTCACCCGCTCCTCGATGATCGAAGTGCTGAACCTCGACTACATCCGCACCGCGCGAGCCAAAGGCGCGTCGTGGCGGCGGGTGGTTTTCATCCACGCGTTGAAAAACGCGCTGATCCCGGTGGTCACGATCGTGGGGCTGCAGATCGGCGGCATCATCGAAGGCGCCGTCGTCACTGAGACGGTCTTCACGTGGCCGGGTGTCGGGCGCCTGGCCGTCGAGTCCATCTTCAACCGTGACTACACCGTCGTCCAGGGCGTGGTGCTCCTGGCGGCGTTCTCCTACATGGTGGCCAACCTCGGCGTCGACCTCGTGTACGGCTGGCTCGACCCAAGGATCTCGTACGCATGAGCGCCACGCCCGCCGCGGCCGTCGCAGCCGACGCGCCGATCCGCCGGCGGCCGATCCCTTACCTCGACCTGGCCCGCCGCAACCGCGGCGTTCTGGTGGGGCTGCTCCTCGTCGCCGGGCTCTTCCTCGTCGCTCTGCTCTCGCCGGTGATCTCGCCGCACAACCCGATCACGACCGCGCCTGATGACGCCTACCTCCCACCGCTCAGCCCAGGCCACCTCATGGGTACTGACGAACTCGGCCGGGACCAGCTGAGCAGGGTGCTGTGGGGCGCCCGCATCTCGCTCCCCGTGGCATTCGTCGCGGTCGCTGTCGGGCTTGTCGGGGGCGGCCTCATCGGCCTCGTCAGTGGTTACGCCGGCGGGCTGACCGACCTGCTTCTGATGCGTTTCGTCGACGCACTGTTGGCGTTTCCGGCCCTGAT
>DATEGL010000064.1:0-4624 GCA_035280145.1 Candidatus Dormiibacterota bacterium
GCTCGTCACGAACTTGTCCATCGCGCCGCCGTTGAACGCCTTCTGCTCGTCGCCGTAGTCGTGGTTCTGGTCGCAGGTCAGGATGTCGTTTACGTTCGCGGGGTCGTAGCGGCGCGGATTGACCTGGTTGCCGCCCGCGTCTTTGTTGGGGTTGTTGGTGAGCAGCGTGCCCACCCCTCCGACGCCCTTGGTGCTGGCCAGGTTGTTGTTCTTGGGCCGGCCCTCAGCCCTGAACACCTGACCCGACGTGTTGGCCGCGATCGGATAGGTCCCGAAGTAGTGGTCGTACGAGACGTTCTCCTGGAAGATCACGACCAGGTGTTTGATCGGCGTCGCGGTTGAGCTCGGCCCGGCTTGCACGGATGGCGAAGCCGTGGCGGGGCTGATCGAGAACAGCCCGAGCATTGCGGCGCCCACGAGTGGGAGCCCACGACGACTGAAATGCATGTCCTTTCCTCCTTACCCCGGGTCTTGCGGCGTCGCGGATCCCCTCCCCGCGCGTCCACCCTGTTCTCGCACAGCCTAGGGGAACAGCGGGTTAAAACCCGGCCAAGTTCACACTTCGTTAAGCGTCGGTGACGTCCAGCGCCAGGCCAGCCAGACGACGGCGGCCGTGGCCGCGATCTCGATGACACTGCAGAAGAGGTAGTACGCCGCCGGCACCCGCACGAACAGCGTGGCCGCCTGGACCACGGTCATGAAGGCGCCTGCCCCGATGTTGGTCCAGCGGTTGGGCCGCGGGTTCAGGAGCTGCGTGAGCAGGACCATCGCCATTGGGATCTCCACCAGGACCGCCGCTCCGAGCAGGAAGCCCTGGCCCACGTCCACGCCCCCGACCTTGCCGGCGAGGTACTGCTTGAGCAGGTCGTGGTCCATCAGGGAGATCACATCGCAGTAGAGGTAGTTGAGGGTGGCGAATATCCACAGAGTCGAAAGCCTGGTTTTCATGCCGCTTCCATGGCCACCCGGGTCCGTGTCGTCGGGCTGATCAAGAGCCAGATCAGGAAGATGAGCTCGGCAAGCCCACCAACCAGGGCCGGATAGACGGCGAGGCTCGACTGAAAGTTCGGTGACAGATACGTCACGACGACCCCGGCCACGTAACCGGCGCTGCCCACCATCAGGATGGTGCCGAGTACCTTCGGAAAGAAGCCCGACTTGTAGACGAGGTAACCCAGCGGCAGCAGGTAACCACCGAAGTAGACCTGGGCGATGAGATAGCCCTGGCGGTGCAGGTCGAGGAACAGCTGGACGAGTTTAGGATCCGTCGTCAGCTGGGCCCCTACGTGGTTGACCATGTTCAATGCCTGGATGGCGACGCTGACGGCGTTGATCACCAGCATTGCCAGGGCGACTGTGGGGTTGACCGACTTGAAGATCGCGTACAGCAGCAGTCCCACGCCCAGAAAGCACGCGAAGTCGAAAAGGTCGGCGACGAATGCCGCCCTGTACAGAGTCGCGTTGCCGGCAAGATTCGCCGCAGTCAAGCCGCTGCGCACGGATTCTGCGAAGCCGCCGCCGACGGCGACCAGCAGGTAGAGGACCGCCGCGATCCTCGAAAGCGCTCTCGTTGACATCGTTCCCACCTCGATTTGAATTGCCCTTCCCTGGCTGGTCCACTTACGTTGTAAGCTTACGTAGTAAGCTAGCACGTACGGTGTAAGTTTGTCAACAGATGGCCAGAAAAACCCGCCTGCCCCGCCCGCCCCGACCCCCGCTGACCAAGGAGCTCGTGCTCAGCGCCGCATTGCGGCTGGCCGACGAGGGCGGGCTCGAGGCCGTGACGATGCGCCGGCTCGGCCAGGCCCTCGGATGTGAGGCGATGTCCCTCTACAACCACGTCGCCAACAAGGAGGAGGTGCTGGACGGCCTCGTCGACCTCGTTTACGGCGAGATCGAGCTGCGGTGCGAGGGGCGGGACTGGAAGGCGGCGATGCGGCGGCGCGCCCTATCCGCCCGCGACGCGCTGATTCGGCACCGGTGGGCGATCGCTCTGATGGAGTCGCGCACCCACCCCGGGCCGGCGAACCTCGGCCACCATGACGCGGTGCTCCGCTGCCTTCGCGAGGCAGGGTTCTCTGTCGAGATGGCCGCCCATGCTTACTCGGCCCTGGACAGCTATATCTACGGATTTGCGCTGCAGCAGGCGGCCTTACCTTTCGACACGGGAGACCAGGCGGCCGTAGTCGCCGACAGCATCATGGGCGAGTTTCGCAAGGCGGGCTTTGCGTACCCGTATCTGGCAGAGATCGCCACGGAGCATGTGATGAAGCCTGGCTACAGCTATGCCGCCGAGTTTGAGTACGGCCTCGACCTGCTTCTCGAAGGCCTCAGCCGCGAATCGCGCGTGCCAGCTCGGTGACCGCCGGCTCGATCATCTCTTCGCCCAGGTTGCCGTAGCCGACCACGATGCCCTCGCGGCCGCGCGAGCTGAGCCGAGACTCCTGCAGGTCCTTGAGCCGGATGCCGCGCGCCTCGGCCGCCTTCGCCACGGCCGCCCCGCGCAGCCCGATCGGGAGCGTCACGAGCACGTGCAGGCCGGCCGCGGCGCCAGACACGCTGCACTCCGGCAATTGTCTTTTGACCTCGGTCACGAACATGTCTCGCAAGGTGCGATACCTCCGCCGAAGCGCGCGCAGGTGGCGGTCGTAGTCTCCGTTCTCGATGAACCGGGCAAGCGTCAGCTGGTCGACGACTGACGGGCTCGTCAGTCGCGCCTCCACCGACCGAATCGCGTCGGTCCACCGCGGTGGCGTCACCACCCAGCCGATGCCCACAGCCGGAGCGAGCGTCTTGCTCAGCGACCCGAACAGGATGCAGTGCGCTGGATCGATGCCCTGCAGCGTGCCCACGGGTCGCCGGTCGTAGCGAAATTCCGCGTCGTAATCGTCCTCGAGGATCAACCCGTCTGTGTGATGCGCCCACTCCAGGAGCAGGAGGCGGCGTTCAGGTGCGAGAACGATGCCGGTTGGAAACTGATGAGCCGGCGCCACGATCACCGCGTCGATGGCAAGCTCAGAGATGAGGTCGGTGCGCAGCCCTTCGGCGTCCACCGGAACAGGCACGACGTCGAGCCCTACCCGGCGTGCGGCTTCGACGACTCGCTGCCAGCTCGGATCCTCGACGGCGACTCGCAGCCGGCCAGCAACTACAAGGGCGCGGCTCAGCAACGTGATCCCGTCGAGGATGCCCGCGGTGATCGTTACGTCATCCGCGCGAACGACCGCCCCGCGGACCCGCCGCAGGTACTGCGCGATCACGCCTCTGAGTCGTGGATGGCCACCAGACGGCTGATAGTCGAAGTCCGTGTCGGGCATGGCCAGCATCGCGTCGCGCATGGCACGGAGCCACTGCGTCCGGGGAAAGGAGTGGAAGTCCGGCAGGCCGGGGGTCAGGTCAAAGCGAAGTGCCTGTGGCGCGTCGGAAGTGACAGTCGCAAGTGTCGAGGGCGCCAGGTCGTACAGCCGGACGCGCGTCCCTGAGCCGACGCGGGCCTCGAGATAGCCCTCGGCGACAAGCTGCTCGTAGGCCTCGGTGACGACCCATCTCGAGCAGGCGAGGTCCTGGGCGAGCTGGCGGGTCGGGGGGAGCGCGCTGCCGACGGGGATCCGGCCGGTCCGGATCGCGTCGCGGATGGCACTGGTCAGCCGGATGTGCAGGGCGCCGGCGCCCCCATCCTCCACCGGGAGGAACGTGTCCCACGCCAGATTGGTCTGGGTTTCAGCCATCGGATTGGATCTTAATTCACACCAATCTCGGCCTTACTTTTTTCCGTGTCATGGCCGGCCTGGAGATGAGGACCACGTGCGAACGGTGTGGCAGGGCCCTCGCCGCGGCCGGCACCGCGTTCATCTGCAGCTATGAGTGCACGTTTTGCGAGGGCTGCACCGCGGCCCTCGAAGGCCTCTGCCCCAACTGCGGAGGCGAGCTGGTCCGCCGGCCGCGTCGTTTTCGGGCTCTCGACCCGGAGCCGGATCCGGCCGCCTGATCTGAGCACTATGTCGATCTTGACATATAACTGACCTGACATTAGTCTGAGCTTGGAGGATGCCATCGCACGATGGCGATATCCATCGCCGGCGCACTCTCGCCCCGGTTGGCGCCCTGAACACGGCCGGGAAGAAGGTGATGGAATCGAGGCTGGCGATGGTTCTCCCTTGCCGCCTCGACATGAGCCCAAGGAGGTGGCATGAGACATCCGTCAATTCGGTCCTTCGCTCTGGCTCTGATCACGACCACGTTCGTCGCGGCGTGTGGCGGTTCGAGCGGCGGCGGGTCGGAACAGCTTGCGGCCGACCAGGCCCTGAGCTTTCCGATGGTCGATGACATCGGTGACCTCGACCCCGCTCTCCTCCAGGCCGCAGTCGACGTGAACATCTTCCGCAATGTTTTCTCCGGCCTGTACAAGTTCGACGACCAGCTCAATGAGGTCGCCGACATCGCGACCGGCCCGCCCACCATCTCCTCCGACAGCCTCATGTACACGTTCAAGATCCGGCACGACGTCAAGTTCTCCAACGGCGACCCGGTCAAAGCCGACGACTTCATATACAGCTGGGATCGCGCCGCTCGCATCCAGGGCACGTACGCGACGGTCTTCCAGCCCGTGGCCGGCTACGACGAC
>DATEGL010000065.1:0-11482 GCA_035280145.1 Candidatus Dormiibacterota bacterium
CCGCGCACGTTGTCCATCGCTTCGGTGAAGCCCTTGACCACGCCGGCGAGCTTGCGCTGGCGACCAGGCACGAAACGTCGTCCTCCGCCGAGACCGTGCTTGCCATCGGCGAGCCAGCGCTCCGTGGCGCGCCGGCCCCAGGCGCGGACCATGTCCTCGCCTTCCGGACCATAGATAGTCTCGAAAGCTTCGTTCAGGCGGCTCAACGATTCCACGGGCGACGACAGCTGGTCGTCATGCGGCGCGTCCTGCTCGATGTACTGGACGAGACCTGCCGCGTACGCGACCTCGGGCCAGCGGTCGCCGGTCACCTCGCGCGCGACGTGCACGTAGTTGCTGAAGTGCGAGTTGAGGATGAATCGGCCGCGCGCGCGAGCGGGTCTTACACCCATCAGCTCGAGCGTGCGAATCGTGGAACCGCCCGCCGAGGTTGGGGTCGGTAGCGGCGAGCCGTGCAGGAGCGCGGGTGGCGAAGGCGGCGAGGGAATGGCGCGAATCGACGCGGTGTCGGGGCCCTTCCCGCTGGTAGCCGTCTGCGCCGCGCCACCTGCAGCGACCGGCGCCGCAGTCGAAGCCGCCGGGCGGGCTGAAGTCGAACTGCGGCGCTGCGGCAGCCGAGCCATCTGAGCAAGCAGCTCCTTCACCGTCTGGGGTCGCTGGGCCGGATCCTTGGCGAGCACCTTCTGCAGAAGGACGTCGAGCTCGTCCGGCAAGTTGGCGTTGAGCTTCACCGCCGAAGGAATCGGAGTGTTGACGGTCGCATACGCGACCTCCATGCGGTTGGCGCCGCTGTACGGGAGCTTGCCGGTCAGCATCTCGAAGGTGAGGACTCCCATCGCGTAGATGTCCGCCCGTTTGTCCACGTCATGCCCCATCACCTGCTCCGGGGCCATGTACCCGGGGGTGCCGATGGCGAGGCCGATCGTGGTCAGGTGCGTCGGCTGGCCGGCGCCGCGCGCGAGCCCGAAGTCGGCTAGCATGGCGCGTCCGTCGGCGTGGATCAGCACGTTGGTCGGCTTGAGGTCGCGATGCACGATGCCGGCGTCGTGGGCGTGCTGCAGGCCGTCGCCGATCTCGCGAAGGTAGCGCCAGGCCGCGAGGGTCTCCATCGGTCCGCGATTGAGGATGTCGCGCAGCGTCCCGCCTCTGATCAGCGGCATGGTCAAGAACGCGTTGCCGTCGATCACCTCGAAGTCGTAGATCGGCAGGATGTTCGGGTGGTCGAGCTTGGCGAGCGTCTTCGCCTCCGTCTCGAAACGCTTCACGAATCCGTCGTCCTGGAACAGCTCGGACGACAGCGCCTTCAGCGCGACCTCACGGCCAAGCGGCTGCTGGATGGCTCGGTAGACGACGGCCATGCCGCCGCCCCCGAGGCGCTCGACTATCTCGTACTGGGCGAGCCTGGTCCCGGTGAGGTCCTTCACTTCACCCCCGCCAGGTTGTCAACAATCGAGATGAGGTCGGCGAGCCGGAACGGCTTGCTCAGCACGTCGTCGGCGCCGGCGGCCAGAAAACGTTCACGGTCGCTTGCCATCGAGTGCGCGCTGGCGATCACGATCGGCATGCCGGGAATCTCACCCTTGATCCGGCGCATTGCTTCGAGGCCGTCGATGCCCGGCATCGCGACGTCCATCAGGATCATGGCCGGGCGCTGCGACAGCGCGATGTCCACCGCCTGGAGTCCATCGGCGGCGATGAGCACCGCGTAACCGGCCTTCTCCAGCACGCGCTTGCAGAGCCGCTGCGCGACCTCGTTGTCGTCAGCGACGAGCACCTTGAAATCACTCGCTGTCGCCTCAGGCATGGCGGAGCTGCTGCAGGGCCCTGGCTCCCTCCGGGGCCAGCGGGATCGTGAAGTGGAAAGACGAGCCGTGACCGACCGCGCTTTCCACCCAGATCTTCCCGCCGTGCAGCTCCACGATCTGCTTAACGATCGTGAGGCCAAGCCCAGTCCCGGGGATTGATTGCGCCGCGCCAGTGCGGACGCGACGGAAGCGCTCGAATACGTGGGTGATGTCTTCCTGCGGGATGCCTATGCCGGTGTCGGTCACGCTGACGAGCGCGAACTGGCCGTCGACGCGGCTGGAAAGGGTTACCGTCCCGCCTTCGGGGGAGTACTTGACGGCGTTGCTGACCAGGTTCCCGACCACCTGGATCAGACGGTCGCGGTCGCCCGCCACAATGGGCAGGCGCGGATCCAGGTCGGACTTGAACTCGACCGTCACCGCAGACGGCGCGGCTCGTGAGATGGCCTCCATCAGGATGTCGTTGATGTCCACGTCCATGGTGCGCATCGTCATGCGGCCCGACTCCATCCTGTCGAGGTCGAGCATGTCGCCAATCAGGCGGTTGACGCGTTCCGCGTCATTGAATATGTAGCCGCCGTAGGCGCGCACCTCGTCAGCTTCCAGCCCGCCATCGCGTATGAGCTCGCTGAAGCCCTGGATGCCCGTGAGAGCGGTTCGGAACTCGTGGCTGACGATGCTCAGGAACTCGCTCTTGGTGCGGTCGATCTTTTCCAGGTTGGCGTTGGCCTGGCGCTGAGCCTCGAGCGCTTCGGTGAGCTTGTCAGACGTCTCGCGCACCGCCGTCACGTCCTCGACCAGCACCAGCACGTGCTCCGGCCGCCCGCTGGCGTCCGGGATCGCGGTGGCGGTCAGCTGCAGCCACAGCCAGGTGCCGGCCCCCGTCGCGGCGCGAACCTGGACGCTGCTCCCGTCGTTCAGCCCGGCCAGGAACGACGGCTTGTGGAGGCGCGCGGCCGCCTGGTCGTAAGCGCGCAGAAGCTCGGGCCAGGCGGAGGTTCGCATGGTGTCTTCGTCGTGCTCGAGCATGTGAAGAAGCGCCGGATTGGCCTCGAGCAGGTCCCCGCCGCTGCTGATGCGAGCGATGCCGATCGGTGAACGTTCATAGATGGCTCGGTGGTCGGCCTCGCTCCGGCGCAGCGCCTGCGCGACCTCAGTCCGGCGCATGAACTGGCCGATCTCGACTCCGGTTGCGGCCAGCATCGTCACCTCGTCGTCCTTCAGGCCGCGAACCCGGTCGGACGCCAGCTCGATCACGCCCGTCACCTCGCCACCGTCGACGATGGGAAAGGCGATCACCGACCGCAGTCCGGCCGACCGAGCCGGTTTCAACCGTTCGTAGTCGCTGGCGCTGTCGAGGTCCGCCTCGGCCGCGAGAACCCCTGACGTCCAGACCCGGCCGACGAGACCCACTCCGCGCTTGACCGGAGCTCCTCTGCTGGCGAAAAGGAACCCCTCGCGGATGGTTCCATCTGCGTTCCAAGCGTGGGCAACAGACATCGAGCTACGTTCGGGATCTACGGCCCAGAACTGGCCAACCTTCCAGTCGAGGTAACCGCAGAAAGCCTGCAGCAGCTGGGGCATCGCCACTTCCTGACCTGACGCGGTCGCCATGGTCTGTCGGGTTGCGGCGATGCAGTCGAGGAGTGCGTCGGCGCGGACCCGGCGCGTGACGTCGATCGCCTGGACCAGAAGGCACGTCTCGCCGACTTCCGGCGCGGGAAGCCGGGCGAGGAAGAGCGCGACCTGAACCGTCGAGCCGTCGGGTTGAAGCTGGTTGAGGTCGGCCTCCCAGCGAATGACGTCACCGCTGCGCAGCATTTCGAGAGCCTCGGTCAAAGAGGCTCGGTCGGACTCTTCTGTGACCTCGGTCAACGTTGTCCGCGTCAGCTGGTCGCGGCTGCGCCCGAGGATGTCGGCCAGGCGCTGGTTGACCTGAAGCCACGCGCCGTCCAGGCCGGCGAGCGCAAGCCCGACATCGGTCGTCTCGAGCATCGCTCTCAGCTGCCGGTCCCTCGTCTCCAGCTCCGCAAGGGTGCGCTCCGCGACCGACGCGGCCTGACGAGAAGTGCGCGTCACCTCGCTCATCGCCCCAGCAACGGCCAGGAGGACCAGGTCGAGAAGCAGCGCAGGCGCGAGCTCGCCCGGGTTCAACAGGGGTCTGACGAGCGAAAGTCCGGCCGCGACCAGCGCGACGATGAATGTCTGAGCTCGTTCCTGCCGGAGCGAGACGAGCAGAACGATCGCAAGGTAGAACGGAAACGAGACGACAGGGTCGGCCCTCAGGACGAGCTGGGCGGCGAAGACGAGCGCGATCGCGGCATAGGGCAAGGCCCGGGCCTGCCGGCCCTGAATCCAGGCAACCGATGCTGGATCGGACCCCGACTTGACCCCAGTCTCCTCGCCCCCCCTGGCGGAATGGAAGGTGCGCAGGGCACAAAGTGTATAGACGGCTTTCTGGGGTTCAGCCGCCTTAAAGCAACAAGGGAACGGCAATCAAAGGGAAGTTGCCTTAAGCTTCCGGGCGGCTGCCGCCTTGACCCACATCAGCACCCCTCTCCAGGCCGAAGGACTCAGTCGCCGGGTCTACCCCTTTCTCGGCCTGGCGATCGTCGGACTGGTCAGCCTCCACGGCTTCGCCGCGATCACCACCTCGCTCGCTCTTTCCGGCGCGATGGGCCTCGGTGTCGCGCTCGTCCTGATCCCGCTGGCGCAGATCGACAAGCCTGCGCGCAGCGGGGTCATCACCGCCATCCCTGTTGTCGGCGGCTTCGTGCTCGCGCTCCACCCGCTGTGGGCTGACGGCACCGCCTACGGTCTGCTCTCCTCGGTGGTCATCACTCTGCTCGGCGGCGCTCTGGTTTTGCTTCCGTGGGAGCGAATCCCGCGCTACCTGCACGCGGTCTCTCCGATCGGCGGCCTTGCAGTTGCATTCGCTCTGGAGGTGCAGTTCGGGCTCAGCATCGTGCGGGCGTTCCCGTTCGTCCTGCTGCCGCTGATCTTCCTCGCCCTCTACTACACGACGATGGAGTTCGCGATCGGCGCGGCCCTCGCGGTCGCCGACTTGATTCTCGTCACGTTCGTCAACCCTGCCTCAGGTGATCCGGCGGCTGCGGTTCTGGAAGCGCTGCTGCTGGTTGCGTTCGGCATCCTGGTCCGCCGGGTGGTCATCCAGCTCGAGGTCAGGCAGCAGGACCTGCAGGAGGTGACGCGCCTGAAGTCGGAATTTCTCGCCACCATTAGCCACGAGATCCGTACGCCGCTGTCCGGGGTAATCGGGATGACTGGCCTGCTGCTCGACACCGAGCTCACCGGCGAGCAGCGCGAATATGTCGAGACGATTCGTGCCTCGGGCAACCAGCTGCTCGAGATCATCAACGACATGTTCGACTTCTCGCGCATCGAAGCCGGGCGGGTGCGGCTCGAGACAGTCGACTTCAGCCCGCGCTACGTGGTCGAGGAGGCGGTCGAGCTGTTCGCCGAGGCTGCATCCAACAAAGGCCTCGAGCTGGCATTCGATGTCGACGCGAGCGTGCCCGACTCGGTGATCGGCGACCCGGGCCGCGTGCGCCAGGTGCTGATCAACCTGATCGGCAACGCGGTGAAGTTCACGGAGAAGGGCGAGGTCGTGGTGCGCGCGGAGCGTCGCGAGGCGGCCGGCCCTGGAATCGCGGTCCGCTTCGAAGTGGCCGACACGGGTGTTGGCCTCACCAACGAGGAGACTGACCGCATCTTCGCCGTCTATTCGCAGCTCGACAGCTCGACGACGCGGCGCCATGGTGGCACCGGCCTCGGACTCGCGATCGCGCGCATGCTGACCCAGCTCATGGGTGGGGAGATCGGAGTAGACAGCCAGAAGGGCATAGGCAGCCGGTTCTGGTTCACGGCGTTGTTCCGCGAGGCAGAGGTCAAAGCCGGCGTCCCCGAAGTCAGCGCGTCGCTGGCGGGAATGACCGTGGCGATCATCGACGACAACCGGACGAACCGGACGATCCTCGACCGCTACGTGACGTCATGGGGCATGCGCGGCCACATGTTCGACAACGGTCGCGAGGCGCTCAGCGAGATGCGCCGCGCCTCCGTCGGCGACGATCCTTTCGAGGTCGCGATCATCGACCTGATGATGCCCGGCATGGACGGCGCGTCAGTCGCTGCCGCGGTGCGTGCTGATGAGTCGCTGCGCGACGTCGCGGTGATCCTGCTGACGTCGGCGGGCAAGTCCGATCGAGAGGTGCCCGGCGCGGACGCGGAGATGGTCAAGCCAGTAAGGCCGTCGCAGCTCTTCGATGTGCTGCAGACGGTCCTCGCGCAGCGACCGGGAGCCGCTGACGCTGCGGCGGTTGTCAGCACTAACGCACCGCAGCGCAATGCCCGCGTTCTGGTCGTGGATGACAACGGCGCCAACCAGAAGGTTGCGCTTCGGATGGTGGAACGTCTCGGCTATCGCGCCGACATCGCCGGGACGGGCGCGGAGGCGGTGGTCATGGTCGGCCACGGTCACTACGACGCAGTGCTGATGGACTGCCAGATGCCCGAGGTCGACGGCTACGAGGCGAGCCGGCAGATCCGCCACAACGAGCGCGGCGGCCGGCACGTGCCGATCATCGCGATGACCGCCGACACGGAGACCGGCGAACGAGAACGATGCCTTGCGGCGGGGATGGACGACTACATCAGCAAGCCGGTCAAGATGCACGTTGTCGCCGCCGTTCTGGAGCGCTGGCTGGCGACCAGGCAAGCCGTCTAGACGAGGCGCTTGAGCGCAAGCACCGTCACGTCGTCGAACAGCTCGCGATCTCGCGCGCCCTGGGCCAGGATGTCGACCATCTCCTGGGCGCTGGCCGCCTGCCGCGCGAGGTACGGGAGCTGAACGTCTTTCGTCGCCAGGTCCGGGCGCAGCTCGAGCAGGCCGTCCGAGAACACGACCACTGAGTCGCCAGCGGCCAGGGTCGCCGTGCCGATGCGAATCGGACTGTCTGGAAAGAGACCGATAGGAGGGCTGCGCTGCGGCAGCAGCTCCTGGCGTGTGGTCCCCCGCAGCAGCCGCGCGTGTCCGTGCCCGGCGTCGACGTACTGGACGTCACCCGAGCTCGGATCGAACGTGCAGTGGAAGAGAGTCAGGTATGCGTCGTTTACCTCGAGAGCAGCGGTCATCGCGTCGGCCGCTTGCTTGATCCTCAACTCCAACGGCTCCACGCCGGAGACTCCACGCAGCGCGGCTCGAGCCGTCGCCATCAGCAGCGAGGCGGGGAAACCCTTGCCCATGACGTCGCCCAGCGTCACACTGATGCGGCCGTCGGGTGCGCGATACCAGTCGTAGAAATCACCGCTGATCTCACGGGCAGGCGTCAGGTGCGCCGCGATCTCGAACCCATCCTCTTTGAAAGGCGATCGCGGCAGCATGCCGGCCTGCAGCTCTGCCGCGCGGCGCATCTGATCGACACGCTCCGCAACCATGCCTTCCAGCCTCTTGACGTTGGCGCGGTTCTCGATCGCGAGGCTGCGGCGTCTCAGGTTGTTCACCACGAGCAGATACAGCTGGGTGGCGCCCACTGGCTTGACGTGATACGCAAAAGCGCCGAGCTCGAGCGCTGCTTTGCCCAGCTCGGGGTCGTCTACGCCGGAGATCATCACCACGGCGGTGTCCGGTCGAGTCTTGCGGAACGCTTCGAGCAGGCCATATCCCGACTCGTCCGGGAGGCGAACGTCGATCAGCGCCACCGCGTATTCCCGCGCCTCCAGCAGGCCTCTGGCCTCGGAGCCGTTCAGCGCCACGTCAGAGTCGAAGCCGCGGCTCCGTAGGATTCGCGCCATCGACTTGGCGAGGGGCTCGTCGTCGTCGACGACGAGGACTCGCTCAGCGCTTTTTGACCCGGTCACGGCCGTGCAGTCTAGGTGCCCGGTGACGGGGATCCGAAGCATATGCGCGGCATCGGCGGTTGGAGCCAAGGAAAGGGTGGCGCGGCGAGGAGCGCATTTGCACATGCGTGACGACGCCGCGTCGGGCCCCTTGACGCAGGCTTCAGCGCCCGACCGGGACCCCACGAATCGCCAGATTCGTGGGGTGGTCCGGCGCCCGGCCGCCTAGGCCAGCGCAGATGCGAGGAGCCTCCGTCACCGGGCACCTAACGTGCCGGGGAGGCTGAGCCAGCACAGATGCGAGAAGGCTCCGTCGCCAGGCACCTAGCGTGGCTGAAGTGCCGCGTTTCTGCCATATGCTGGACGCCGCCAAAATGACACTCGAGGTCGAAACCCGCCCGGCACCGAACGGCGTGACAATCGTCGCCCCCGTCGGAAGGCTGGACGTGGCCGGAGCGCCGGCGCTGAAAGAAGCCATCTCCCAGCTGACCGGCAACGGGCCACCGAAAGTCGTTCTCGACATGGAGGGGGTCTCCTTCGTCGACTCCACCGGCCTGGGTTCCGTCATAGCGGCGCTCAAGCAGATCCGCGGCAGCCAGGGCGAGCTCCGCCTGGCGGCTCCTAACCAGCAGGCTCGCGTCGTCCTCGAGCTCACCACTCTGGATCGGGTATTCCCCTACTACGCGACTGTCGAGGAAGCCCTCACCGGCTTTTAGCCGATGAGGAGCAATCACGAAACCTTTGAGTTCAGGGCTCGCTTTTCTGATCTACACGAGGGACTGGACATTCTCCACGACTCCATCGAACGCCTGCGGGAGGCGACCGGCCGAGCCCAGGAGGACCGCTCCCTCATGCTTTTCGAGACGGCCCTCGGCGAGATCGGCGGCAACGTCCTCACACACGGCCGGCCGCCGGGCACCGAGCGGCCGATCGAATACGTTCTCAGCCTCGAGGGCCGCACCCTCGTGGCAAGCCTCACCGACTCTGGAACCAGCGTCCACGAGCACCTCTCGCGCGAGATGCCAGGACACGACCACGAGGCAGGACGCGGCCTCGCCATGGCGCGCGCACTTCTCGACGAGCTCGGCTACGAACGCCACGGAGACATCAACCGGTGGCGGCTGGTGAAGCGACTGTGAGCCTTCCAGAAGATCCATGCCGTGCAATCATCCACGAGTTTCGCAACCTCCTGGCGGTCATCGTCAACTACAGCGAGCTCATCGCCGGCGAGACGGAGGATCCGGAGGCGATCAAAGCTGACATCCAGGAGATAAAGGCGGCCGCCGAGCGGGCGATCGCTCTGACGGAGCAATTGCCGCGTCCCGGCAAGCCGGTCGAATGACGATCACGACGCGGACGGACGACCGTGCCGGCGCCGCGTCCGTCCACCACGACATCGCGCTCGTGGTCGATGACGACGAGCAGGTGCTGCGACTGGTCAAGCGGGTGCTCGATCGCGCGGGCTTCGAATGCGTAACGGTCAACACCGGCCGCGGCGCGCACCCCGCCGCCGTCGAGTGGCGGCCGGACATCATCCTCCTCGACCTGATGCTCGGCGACATGACAGGTGACGAGATCATGGCCCAGCTGCGCGATGACTTCCGCACGCGTCTCATTCCTGTCGTCTTTCTCACTGTTCGCGACTCGCTGAAGGACAAGGTCGAGCACCTGATGTCCGGCGCGGACGATTACGTGACGAAGCCGTTCGTCCCCGAAGAGCTGGTGGCACGCCTGCGCGCCGTGATGTCGCGTTCGACTACGACACGCGGGCTCAGCCCGCTGACCGGGATGAGCGGCAACAGCGACATCCTGCGCGAGATCACGCGGAGACTCGCGCTGGACCAACGCTTCGCGGTCCTCTATCCCGACATCGACTCGTTCAAGAGCTACAACGACCACTACGGCTTCCTGCGTGGTGACGACGTGATCAAGACGCTGGCCACGATCATCCTCGAGGTCCTCGAGGAGAACCATTCGGCCCAGCACTTTGCCGGCCACGTGGGTGGTGACGACTTCGTGGTCCTGACCGAGCCCAGCCTCGCGGAGACGATCGCCACGGAGATCACCAGGCGCTTCGACCTCGCCATCCCGGCCCTCTATGACCTCGAAGATCGGGAGCGCGGCTGGATCGAGTCCGAGGAACGGAACGGCAGCACACTGCGCACTCCGCTCGTCTCGGTGTCGATCGGCGTCGTGATCGCGGAACCGGGCAGCTACGCGAGCGCTGCCGCCGTGGCCGCACGCGCTTCTGAGGTCAAAGGGGTCGCCAAGCGGATGCCAGGTTCAAAATGGGTGCTGGACCGGCGACGGCCACCTGAAAGGTTCCACTGATGAGCGAAGTCACCGTCGAAAGCCTGCCCGGCCTCCCCGACGACCAGCGGCGACGCCACGCGCGCTCCAGGGTGGTCGTCCACCGTTTGGACGGTGGGCTGGAAGAGGGCGAGGCGGACACCAGGACCATCACCGAGCAGGGCTTCCCGATGTTCTCGGCCGCCGACCCTGAGCGTGCACGGCTGGTCCCCAGCCGTGACATCAAGTACATCGTCTTCGGCTCGCTCGACGATCCGAACCAGCTCGAGGCAGACCCGGGCGACAAGAGTCCTGGGCGCAAGGCGATCCTCCGTTTCCGCGACGGAGAGTGGCTCGCCGCCTATCTCGAGGAAGGTCCCCAGCCCGGCGTGGGCATCCCAATCAAGATCCGCCTCGCCGAGCTGCAGCGTGTCATCCCCGCGGTGGCGGCTGCGCCGGCGCTGCTCGAGACCCAGTACGTCGATACGTGGGTGGCGTCAACGCCCGTGGTTCCGGGAGCAACCCCGAGACGTCGGCGGTCAGACATCCTCGAGGCCGCCGCACGACAGGGCCGCGACCTGCACAAGCTGGCGAACGACTTTCGCGACCGCCTCGCCCTCATCCGCGACGTCGGCCTGACCACTGGCGACACGCTCGCCTTTTCACGCGCGGTGCGGTCTCACCTGGATCGTTTCCTGCTCGAGGACGGGATCACCCTCAACGCGCAGGAGAAGTCCGCGCTTGCCGACATCATCTTGCGGGCCGCGGTGGGTTACGGACCGCTCGACAGCCTGCTCCACGACCGCTCGGTCAGCGAGATCATGGTCAACGGCCCGGACCAGATCTTCATCGAGCGGCGCGGCGTCCTGACCAAGGCCGACATTCGCTTCGAGGATGAGAACCAGCTGCTCGAGACCATTCGCCGCATGGTCGCGACGACCGGGCGGCACATCGACGGACTGAACCCGATGGTCGACGCCCGGCTGCCGGACGGCAGCCGTGTCAACGCCATCATCCGGCCCGCGGCGATCCACGGCCCGGCGCTCACGATCCGCAAGTTCAAGGATGCCGTGCTGGCCATGGAGGACCTGAAGCTGGAGGGAAGCCTGAGCCCCGCCATGGCCGAGTTCCTCCAGGCAGCCGTCCTCGGGCGCATGAACATCCTCGTCTCCGGCGGCACCGGCTCAGGCAAGACGACGTCGTTGAACGTGATCGCCCGCTTCATCCCCCACAACCAGCGCGTCATCACCATCGAGGACGCCGCCGAGCTGCAGATCGACCACCCGCACGTCATCGCACTGGAGCACAGGCCGCCAAACGTGGAAGGCAAGGGCGAGCTCACCATCCGCCAGCTGCTGCGCAACAGCCTCCGGATGCGCCCCGACCGCATCCTCGTCGGTGAGGTCCGCGGCGCCGAGGCGCTCGACATGCTGCAGGCGATGAACACCGGCCACGACGGATCGATGTCGACCATCCACTCCAACTCGGCGCGCGACGCGCTGTCGCGTCTCGAGACGATGGTGATGATG
>DATEGL010000066.1:0-6213 GCA_035280145.1 Candidatus Dormiibacterota bacterium
GCCTGAATCGGGAAAGCCGATCGTCTCGGCGCTGGTTGTCAGCCGGAACTCGAGAGAAGAGCTCCTGGAGTGCCTCAGAGCTTTCTTTGCGAGCGCCGACGTGCCGGTGGAGGCGGTCGTCGTCGACAACGATTCCGCCGATGGCTCGCCCGCTGCCGTAGCCGACGAATTCCCCCAGGCGACCGTCCTCGTGCAGTCGAAGAACCTGGGCTACGGTCGCGCCGCCAACATCGGGCTCGAACGCTGCCAGGGCCGCTTCATCCTCCTTCTCGGTCCTAGCGTCGTGCTCGATCCGCAGGCTGTCGGCAGGCTGGCCGATTTCCTGCTCACTCGGCCGGACGCCGGCGCCGTCGGCCCGCGCCTCGTGTTTCCAGACGATCGGCTCGACCCCGACGCGCGGCGCGCGTTTCCGAGCGGGAGCACGCTCTTCTACCAGACCGTCGGCCTCAGCACGCTGTTCCCGAAGAGCCCGCGCTTCGGTCGCGCCAACATGGGACACATGCCGGAGTCGGAAGTGCACGAGATCGATGCCGGCACGGCGGCATGCCTGATGCTGAGGGCGTCAGCTCTCGACCGCGTCGGCTTCTTCGACCCGCGCTACTACATGTCCGGCGAAGACCTTGACCTCTGCTACCGACTCAAGATGGGCGGCTGGAAGATCTTCTATCTGCCGGCGGCGCGCGCCACCAATCGTGTGAAGCCGTTGTCGCGGGAGCGCCGGCGCCAGGACTCATACGAGCGCCACAGCGCGATGTGGACATACCACTTCAAGCACCACTCTGAGGACTCGTCTGCGTTTGGGAACGGGCTGGTGTGGGCGCAGATCTGGGGCCGTTACGCGATGGAGCGGGTCCGTGATGCGTTCAGGGGCAGCCGCACCGCCACCGTCTAGATGAACTAGATGTATCACCAGATCGCGCGTAACAAGCGCAACAGCATCTTCGTGATCGCCGGCTTTCTCGCCGTGTGGCTGATCGTCGGCCTGATCATCGGCGAGCTCGCGTCCGGCAGCGGCGGAGCGGTCGTCGGGGCCATCGTGCTCGGATTGCTTGCCGTCGGGGCCACTCTCTACGCGTACTACTTCGGCGCGGGCACCGTGCTGAGCGCGATGGGAGCGCAAGAGGCGGACCCTCGGCAGTACCAGCAGCTCTACAACGTGGTCCAGGCGCTCGCGATCGGAGACGGCCTGCCGATGCCGAAGGTGTACGTCATCAACGACCCGAGCCCCAACGCTTTCGCGACCGGACGCGACCCCAATCACGCCGCGGTCACCGTCACCTCAGGCTTGTTGCAGATGATGGATCGCGAGGAGCTCGAGGGCGTGCTCGCCCACGAGATGAGCCACGTCAAGAACTTCGATGTGAGGCTGCTCCTGGTGGTCGTCACGATGATCGGGCTCGCGGCGCTGATCGCGAGCGCGTTCTGGAACAGCGTCGGCCGCATGCGGCTGCGCGGCCAGGGCGCAATCGTGGTTCTCGCAATCGGTGTTCTGTTCACCCTCATCGCGTTCGTCGTCGGTCCGCTGATGCAGCTGGCGCTTTCGCGGCAGCGCGAGTCGCTTGCCGACGTGAGCGGCGTCGAGCTCACGCGCAACCCAGGCGGTTTGATCTCGGCGCTCCAGAAGATCGCCGGCAACGACAAGCCGCCCGAACATTTCAACCACGCAGTCGCGGCGATGATGATCGACAACCCCGAAGAGCATCACGGCAGCTTCTTCAGTCATCTCTTCGACACGCATCCACCGATCGCCGAACGCATCGAGGCGCTCCAGAGGATCGCCAGCGTCCAGCAAACCTAGGCCCGGGACCATCCGGCAGGAGGCGGTGTCGCCTCTTCTTGCGAAGATCCTCCACGTCCGGCGCACCGAGCTGCGCCGGACTCTGCAGGTGTCCGGTTTCGCGATCGTCGTGGGCTGGGCGATGTACACCGCGTTCAGCGCCTCCCAGTCGATCTTTCTCAACAAGGCCGGCCCCCACGCCTATCCGCTGTTCTTCATCGTCCTGGCGCTCGCGGTCTGGCCGATGGACGCTTTGCAGGGAGCCCTAACCAGACGCTTCGGGGTCGCCCGCGCGTTCCGGATCAACCTCGTCGCGAACTCCGTCGCGGCGATCGGCGTCTATGTGGCGTATTCGGTCCGCGAGGACGCGACCACCGCTTTTGGCGCTTACGTCGTGTACTCGGTCGCATTCGAGCTGGTGATGCTCAACTTCTGGAGCTTCGTCACCCAGCACTTCAACGTGCTCGAGGGCAAGCGGATCTTTCCCGTGATCGCAGCGGGGTCGAGCGTCGGCTACATCCTTTCCGGTGTCACCACAACCCTGGTCGCGGTTTATGCCACCGAGCCGCTGATCTTCGTCTGGGCGTTCGGTTCGCTTGTGGCGGCGGTCATGTCCGTCGGTCTGGAGCGGACTTTGTTCCGACCGGCGTTCATCGATGACACCGACCAGTTCCTCGTCGAGCACGCCGAGGAGCGAAAACGGCACGGCGTGATCGAGGTTCTCAGGCGCGCCCTGGGACACGTGACGGGCAGCCGCCTCGTGCTGGCGCTCGTCCTGCTCGCTTTAGTTGTCCAGGTGGCCGGCCGCGTCGGCGACTACCTCGTCGCAGTGATCTTCGTCAGCGCCACCCACAACAACCTGCAGGCGCTGACGATCCTCATCGGCGACTCATGGCTCGCCAGCTACGTGGTGCAGCTGGTCGTAAGCCTGGTCGTCGCGCCGTGGGTGCTCAACCGGCTTGGTGTGAAGAACGCGATCCTTTTCCTGCCGGTCTTCATGCTGATGGGCTTCTCGGCCGTCGTGGCCAACCCGGTGCTCGTCAGCGCGCTCTTCCTTTTCATCGTCCGCAACGGACTGCAGACGGGCCTCGACGACCCTGCCCAGAACGTGCTGGGTGGCGCGCTGCCCGCCCAGGTGGTTCCGAAGCTGAGGCTTCTCTTCGACAACGCGGTGCTGCCGGGCGCTGCCGCCATAACCGGCGTTGGATTGCTGCTGCTCCAGGGCGCGATCGTCAGCAGCGTCGAGGTGCTGGCGGCGACTGGGGTCGTGATCAGCGTCCTGTTCATCGGCGCCGCGTGGTGGGTGCGAAGCCTCTACGTCGATGCCATCTACGCCCGGCTCCGAACGCACGCTTTGAGCCTCGCTGACTTCCAGCAGGCAGTCGGGCGGCCGACCCCCGACCAGGTCGCGGAGCTGCAGGGCTTCATCCGCGGCGCGGACGACAGGGCGAGGGAGTTCGCGGCGGCAGCGCTGGCCAGGACATCGCCGGCAGCTTTCGCAGGCATGCTGCCCGAGCTCCTGGTGTCGTCGGATCCCGTCGTGCGGCGCCTCGCGTTTCAGATGGCGGCTCCGGACAGCTTGACCCACGCCCAGCTCGAGCTGGCCAGGGACGACCCCGATGGCTGGGTACGGGCGGCGGCCGCGGTCGCGGGCGTCACGCGGAGCGAGCGCTGGGCCAGCTCGGACGGAATCCTTCGCACCCTCCGCGACTCGGAGATGGCCCCGGATCGGGCGGCGGCGACCTGGGCCGCGGCCTTCGTAGAGGACAGCGCAACCGTTGTCAACGCTATGCGCGACCCGGACAAACGCGTGCGCCTCGAGGGCCTGAAGAGCTTCGCGCGGTTGAAGGGCCAGGTCGAGGGCGCTGCCGAACCGCTGATCAAGTGCCTGCGGGATGGCGAGCTCGAGGTTCGGCGCGAAGCGCTGCGCCAGGCGGTGCGCTGGTCGCCGCCGGCGGAATGGAGAGACGCGTTCGCCGAAGCGCTGGCCAACGGCCTCGCGAGCGGCGACCACGAAGTGAGGCAGTTCGCTGTCGAGGCGATGGCGAGCCAGGCTCCGGAAGCGCTCTTGTTGACGGTGCCTTTGCTGCTGGCCCGCGACGAGACCTCGGCCGCGGCCGTCGAGGCCTTGATGCGCAGCGGCCGCCCGGAGCTTCATCAGCGGGCGCGCGACCACCTGGTGACCCATCTTGCGAGCGGCGAGCAGCTGGCTCGCCTCTCCGCGCGCCTGTCCGCCGCGATGCGCCACGTCGATGGCGACACCGCGGTGGGCTACGCGCTCCTTCGGATCGGCCTCGACGACTACGTCAGCAGCGCGGCCGCGTCGGGCCTTGCCGCCATGCGCGCGCTGCACGGCAAGCGAGGCTTCGCGACGGTCGAGCGCGGCCTGGCGTCGTCTCACGGCCAGACGAGGGTTGAGGCGCTGGAGACGTTGTTAAACTTCGGCCCGGGCTGGCTCGCCGGACCGCTGGCGCGGCTGCTCGAACCGGAATCGTTCGACCTGGTTCTGGCTCGGCCGCTCTCGCCGGCGGAGCTCGAAGCGCTGGCCGGCCACCCCGACAAATGGGTCCGTGAGGTCGCGGTGGCGGCATCGCAGGGACTCAATGACCACATGAAAGAGCTGATCGCGCTGAAACGGGTTCCGATGTTCGGCACGCTTTCCCTCGAGCAGCTGGCCAGCATCGACCGCCTCATGGTGACGAGGCACTACGTCAAGGGAGAGTCCGTGTTCCGGAGGGGCGACGTCGGCGGCGAGCTCTACGTGATAGTCGACGGCGAGATCCGGGTCCATCTCGACCACGACGGTGGCGAGGCCACGGTGGCGATGCAGGGACCGGGCACTGTGCTGGGCGAGATGTCCGTGTTCGATGAAGAGCCGCGATCCGCGAGCGCGCAGGCGATGGCAGACACCACGGTCCGAGTGCTGCGGCGTGACCGGCTGCAGGCCATCGTCCACGAGCACCCGGAGGTGCTGCTGGAGTTCATCAAGAACCTGAGCCAACGGCTGCGGGCGATGGACGAGAAGCTCGAGTCTCTTCCGATCACTCAGTAGCGTCGGTTTCGGCGCGGACCTCGATCTTCCTCCGCGCTTCCTCGAGGCGCTGCACGCATATGCGGAAGTACCGCTGCGCGTCCTCGGCCGCCTTGACCGCCTCGTCGAGCGAAAGCTTGTCCGATTCCATCTTCTTCAGCGTTTCCTCGAGCCGGTCCATCGCCTGCTCGTAAGTGAGCTCGGTACCGGTCACGGCTCTACCTCCTCGATTCGCCCAGCCAGGCTCCCCGACCCAAGCTGGATCGTGATCGTCTGGTCGACCGCGGCCTCGGTCGCCGCGCGCAGAATGGTGCCGCTGTGCGCGTCGCGGGTGATGCTGTAGCCGCGCGTGAGCACTGCCTGCGGGCTCAAAGCGACGAGGCGCTGACGCTGGCCCTCCAGCCTTCGCGATTGCTCGCCGAATCGGGCCGCGAGGATGCGCGTGATTCGCTCCGGCCCACCGGTGGCGGCAAGCCTCGCCTGGCCGAGCTTCAGCTTCAAAGTCAGTGCCGCCTGCAATCGTCGCTGGAGCTCGCGCAGCGTCTGCTCACGCCGCTCGAGCTGTCGGATCGGGCTGAGGCGCACCATGTCGGACCTGGCTCGCGCAAGGCGGTCGGTTTCATGCTTGAACCGGCGCTCGATCTCGCGGTGCAGTCGCCGCTCGCGGTCGCGCAGCGTGGTCAGCAGGTCCGCCTTCTTCGGTACCACCCGCGACCCGGCTTCGGTCGGAGTTCGGCACTCGGCGTCCGCGACCAGGTCGGCGACCGTGCGGTCTGAAGTGTGACCCAGCGCGGTTACCACCGGCAGCCGCGACTCGAGGATCGCGCGGGCCACCAGCTCGGTGTTGAACGCGTACATCTCCTCGAAGCTGCCGCCGCCGCGGGCGAGGACGATCACGTCGGCCAATCTCTCCTGGTTGCAGCGCCGCATGGCCCGCGCCACGCTCATCGGCGCTGCGGCACCCTGCACCTGCACCGGATAGACGACGATGCCCATATTCGGATAGCGCTCCCAGATCGTTTCCTGGAGGTCGTTGATCACGGCGCCGGTGGGAGAGGTGAGCAGCGCGACGTTGTGGGGAAGGAATGGGACGCGGCGTTTGCGCTTCGGGTCGAGCGCGCCTTCAGCTTCGAGGCGCCGCTTGAGCTCCTCGAGCCGGGCGCGGAGCTTGCCGACGTCGTCGAACTCGACCTGGTCGACGACGAAGCTGAGCCGGCCGTTCTTGGCGAAGAAATCGATCTTGCCGCGGAAGATGAAGACCTGACCGTCCTCGGGCAGCGTGGTCACGCGACGCGAGGCATCGGCCCAGAGGAGGGCCTCCAGCTTGCTGTAGCCGTCGCCGATCGAGAAGTTGTAGTGCCCGGCCGGACCTCGCTTCATGCCGCTGACCTCGCCCTTGACGAGC
>DATEGL010000067.1:0-2006 GCA_035280145.1 Candidatus Dormiibacterota bacterium
GTTGTTAAACTTCGGCCCTGGCTGGCTCGCCGGACCGCTGGCGCGGCTCCTCGAACCGGAATCGTTCGACCTGGTTCTGGCTCGGCCGCTTTCGCCGGCGGAGCTCGAAGCGCTCGCCGGCCATCCCGACAAATGGGTCCGCGAGGTCGCGACGGCGGCATCGCAGGGACTCAATGACCACATGAAAGAGCTGATCGCGCTGAAACGGGTTCCGATGTTCGGCACGCTTTCCCTCGAGCAGCTGGCCAGCATCGACCGCCTGATGGTGACGAGGCACTACGTCAAGGGCGAGTCCGTGTTCCGAAGGGGTGACGTCGGCGGCGAGCTCTACGTGATAGTCGACGGCGAGATCAGGGTGCATCTCGACCACGACGGTGGCGAGGCCACGGTTGCGATGCAGGGACCGGGCACTGTGCTTGGCGAGATGTCCGTATTCGATGAACAGCCGCGATCCGCGAACGCGCAGGCGATGGCGGACACCACGGTCCGCGTGCTGCGGCGCGACCGGCTGCAGGCCATTGTTCACGAGCACCCGGACGTGCTGCTGGAGTTCATCAAGAACCTGAGCCAACGGCTGCGGGCGATGGACGAAAAGCTCGAGTCCCTTCCGATCACTCAGTAGAGTCGGAGTCGGCGCGTACCTCGATCTTCTTTCGCGCTTCCTCGAGGCGCTGCACGCATATGCGGAAGTAGCGCTGCGCGTCCTCTGCCGCCTTGACCGCCTCATCGAGCGAAAGCTTGTCCGATTCCATCTTCTTCAGCGTTTCCTCGAGCCTGTCCATCGCCTGCTCGTAAGTGAGCTCGGTGTCGGTCACGGCTCTACCTCTTCGATTCGCCCAGCCAGGCTCCCCGACCCGAGCTGAACCGTGATCTTCTGGTCGACCGCGGCCTCGGTTGCGGCGCGCAGGATGGTGCCACTGCCCGCGTCGCGGGTGATGCTGTAGCCGCGCGTGAGCACCGCCTGCGGGCTCAAGGCGACGAGGCGCTGGCGCTGGCCTTCCAGCCTTCGCGATTGCTCGCCGAACCGCGCCGCGAGGATGCGCGTGATGCGCTCCGGCCCACCGGTGGCGGCAAGCCTCGCCTGGCCGAGCTTCAGCTTCACAGTCAGTGCCGCGTGCAGTCGTCGCTGGTGCTCGCGCAGCGACTGCTCACGCCGCTCGAGCTGCCGGATCGGGCTGAGGCGCACGATGTCGGACCTGGCTCGCGCTAGCCGGTCCGATTCATGCTTGAGGCGGCGCTCCACCTCGCGGTGCAGTCGTCGCTTACGGTCGCGCAGCGTGGTCAGCAGGTCGGCCTTCTTCGGTACCACCCGCGCCCCGGCTTCGGTCGGGGTCCGGCACTCGGCGTCAGCGACCAGGTCGGCGACTGTGCGGTCTGACGTGTGGCCCAGCGCGGTGACCACCGGCAGCCGCGACTCGAGGATCGCTCGCGCGACCAGCTCGGTATTGAACGCATACATCTCCTCGAAGCTGCCGCCCCCGCGCGCGAGGACGATCACGTCGGCCAATCTCTCCTGGTTGCAGCGCCGCATCGCCCTGGCCACGCTCATCGGCGCTCCTGCACCCTGCACCTGCACCGGATAGACGACGACGCCCATGTTCGGATAGCGCTCCCAGATCGTTTCCTGGAGGTCGTTGATCACGGCGCCGGTGGGGGAGGTGAGCAGCGCGACGTTGTGGGGCAGGAAGGGAACGGGGCGTTTGCGCTTCGGGTCGAATGCGCCTTCGGCTTCGAGGCGCCGCTTGAGCTCCTCGAGCCGGGCGCGGAGCTTGCCGACGTCGTCGAACTCGACCTGGTCGACGACGAAGCTGAGCCGCCCGTTCTTGGCGAAGAAATCGATCTTGCCGCGGAATATGAAGACCTGTCCGTCCTCGGGCAGCGTGGTCACGCGACGCGAGGCATCGGCCCAGAGGAGGGCCTCCAGCTTGCTGTAGCCGTCGCCGATCGAGAAGTTGTAGTGCCCGGCCGGACCTCGCTTCATGCCGCTGACCTCGCCCTTGACGAGC
>DATEGL010000068.1:0-2712 GCA_035280145.1 Candidatus Dormiibacterota bacterium
TACGCGCTCGGCATCCCGCAGGTCGGCGAGGCCACGGCGCAGCTGCTGGCGAGCGATTTCGGATCGGTCGCAAGGCTGCGCGCGGCCGGCGAGGAGGCGCTGCGCCAGGTGGAAGGCATCGGCCCAAACATGGCAGGCGAAGTTTTCCGCTACTTCCGAGGCCAGGGTGCGGACCTGGTCCAGAAGCTTCTCGATGCCGGCATCGAGCCACAGGCCGTCGAGGCAGCGGGCGACGGTCCGTTCACCGGCAAGACGTTCGTTTTCACGGGCACGCTCGAGACGATGAGCCGGCCCGACGCCGAGGCGCTGGTGCGCAAGCTCGGCGGCAAGGCCGCGGGCAGCGTCAGCTCGAAGACGGACTACGTCGTCGCCGGACCGGGCGCAGGGTCGAAGCTCGAGAAGGCCCAGAAGCTGAAGCTGAACATCCTCGACGAGGAGCAGTTCAAGGCATTGCTGCCGAAGTGAAAGCTCCGAGATGGGTGTGGTGGACCCTCGTCGTGGGTGCGCTGCTGCTCGTAGCCTGGGGATGGTTTGTGCTGGGGTTTCTGACCGAGCCGTCCGCAGTCGGCCGGATGCGGGCGGGCCTGATGGTGATCGGTGGTGTCTCGATCGCCCTCGGCGTCGCGGCCGCGATTACGGGCGTGTTGATGCTCATCGCCCGCCGAACCTAAAGTAAGTTCAAATGCCTCTCTCGAATGACGACGTGCGCCACGTCGCCATGCTCGCGCGGCTCGGCCTGGAGCCTGGTGACGAGGAGTTCTATGCGGAGCAGCTGAGCGGGATACTCGGCCACATCGATCGCCTGCAGCAGCTGGAGACCGAGGACATCCCGCCGACCGCGCAGGTCGTCGAGATCGCCAGCCGGCTGCGCGATGACGAACCCCGGCCGAGCCTGAGCCAGGAAGAAGCTCTCGCCAACGCGCCAGCGACGGTAGACGGTTTCTTCAGGGTACCGGCGATCCAGGACGAAGCGTGACCTCGAGCGACCTCACCGAGCTGACGATCAAGGACGCTTCGCGCCTGCTGCGCCTTGGCTCGATCAGCGCGGCAGACCTCGTATCAGCGCACGTTGACCGCATAGAGCGGCTGGACAAACACGTCAAGGCGTTCTTGCGCTTCACGCCAGAGCTGTGGGAGAGGCAGGCTGACGAGGCGGACAGCAGAATCCGGCAGGGGGACGCTCGTCCGCTGGCCGGGATCCCGATCGCGATCAAGGACGTGCTTTGCGTGCGCGGGGTGGAGACCACCGCCGGCTCGCAGATCCTGCGCGGCTTCAAGCCGCCGTACACGGCGACGGCGGTTGCCCGCCTGTTCGATGCCGGTGCGGTGATGCTTGGCGTGACCAACTGCGACGAGTTCGCCATGGGCAGCTCGACAGAGAACTCGAGCTACTTCCCGACGCGCAATCCTTGGGACCTCGACCGCGTGCCCGGCGGAAGCTCCGGCGGCAGTGCTGCGGCTGTCGGCTCGGGCGAGGCGATGATCAGCCTCGGCACCGACACCGGCGGATCGATCCGCCAGCCCGCAGCGCTTTGCGGTGTGGTGGGGATGAAGCCCACGTACGGGCGGGTCAGCCGGTACGGCCTGATCGCCTTCGCGTCGAGCCTCGACCAGATCGGTCCGTTCGCGCGTTCGGTCGACGATGCTGCGATCACCCTGTCGTTGATGGCCGGCTTCGACCCGCTCGACGCCACATCGTCCGACCGCGCGCCGATGGAGGTGCTGAACAACTCGGTGGGCGGCGTCAAGGGAATGCGCCTCGGCGTGCCGCGCGAGTACTACGAGGTGGAAGGCATCGAGCCCGGCGTCAAGTTGGCGATCGACGCAGCGATTGCTGTTTTCCGCGCTGCGGGCGCCGAGGTGGTCGATGTGTCGCTCCCGCACACCGATTACGGCCTCGCCGCGTACTACATCCTCGCGCCGGCCGAGTGCTCGTCGAACCTCGCCCGGTTCGACGGCGTGCGTTACGGGTTTTCCGAAGTCGACGCACCGAACATCACCGAGGAGTACATGCAGACGCGCCGCAAAGGATTCGGCACCGAGGTGCGGCGTCGCGTGATGCTCGGCACGTACGCGCTGTCGAGCGGCTACTACGACGCCTACTACCTCAAAGCGCAGAAGGTGCGCACGCTGATCAAGCGCGACTTCGACGCCGCGTTCAAGAATTGCGACGCGATCATCAGCGCCACGTCACCGACGGTCGCGTTTCCGCTCGGCGCGAAGACGCAAGACCCGCTGTCCATGTACCTGTGCGACGTGCTGACACTTGGCGGCAACCTCGCGGGACTCCCCGGGATCAGCGTGCCGTGCGGGACCTCTGAAGGGCTGCCGGTCGGCCTCCAGGTGCTCGGCCCGCAGTGGGGCGAGAACATCATCTTCCGGGTCGCGCGCACGTACGAGGAAGCCAGCGGGATTCGCGCCGAGGTGGCGTCCGTTGTCTAGCTCCTGGGAAGTCGTGATCGGCATGGAGGTGCACGTCCAGCCCAGGACACTGTCCAAGATGTTCTGCGGCTGCGGGATCGCGCCTCTCAACGCCGCGCCCAACACCTATGTCTGCGAGGTTTGCCTTGGACTGCCGGGCGTGCTGCCGGTGCCCAACAAGGCCGCGGTCGAGGCGTGCCTGAAGACGGCCCTCGCGCTCAACTGCGACATCCCGCAGCACACGAAGTTCGACCGCAAGAACTACATGTATCCCGACCTGCCGAAGGGCTA
>DATEGL010000069.1:0-8710 GCA_035280145.1 Candidatus Dormiibacterota bacterium
CGACGGCGCAGGGCCACCTCGAGATCGCGCTTGAGCTTCTCGAGGCCTTCGGGTGTCAGCAAAACAGGTTCAGTGAGATCCATGTCCAGCCTTAACTGAATAATAAGCCCGGCCAGTGGACCCCTCCGATCTCAGGGCCGAGCTCGCCGAGCGGTTGGCGAATAGTACGCCAATCGACGCCCAGACGCTCAACGCTGCCTGCTTCATGCTGTCCCGGGCGCTCGAGGAGCTGGAGTTCAGCGTGCCGGAGGCGGCGCCCCTGGCGAGGCGGTTGCTGAGGGTTGTCGGGCGGGTGATCATCGACACGGCCACGCCGGACGCATCGCCGGAGATATGGCCGAACACCCGGGAGATGGCTCTGCAGTGGATCGACGAAGCGCTGCGAGCTCTTGGCTACGAGGTTCGGCCGTCAACCGAGGGGTCTTAGTTACCGACTTCGAAATTCGACCACGTCGTGCCGCTCAGACCGTTTAGCGTGCATGTCACGGTGTGGAGGCCGGTGCCCTCATCCGTCGGCGGCTGGGGATAAACCCACTGCACCATCCCGTCTCCGGCACGAGCGACCTGCGGGTTGTGCACGCCCGGGGCGTCGTCTCCGTTGGGCAGCTGTGCGCGCGCGCTGCAGACTGCGCCAGTGACGGTTTGGGCGCTGATGAAGCCGTAATCACTGCTGTACACCATCTGGATCCAGAGCGACGGAGGAGGCGACGGTTCAGGCGGAGGACTCGGGGTCGGCGAGCGTGCGGGGGTTGGAGTTGCGACGACAGTGGGCGAAGGTGACGGAATGGCGGTGGTGCCTGCGATCGGTGATGGTTGGGGTGTCGAGAACAAAGGAGTGCATGCCGTCAGCGCGAAAACAGCCACGACGACTCCGGCGCGAGCCCGACTAAGCACCAATCTGGAAATACGCCCAGTTGCTCGCGCTGAGACCATCCCTCGAGCACCTCACTGTGTGCGTTCCAGTTCCTTCCGCAGTTGAGGGCTGGGGATAGGTCCAGTACACCATGCCGCTTGCGTCGGCCGTCTGCGGATTGCGCACGCCACCCGCGGCCTGCCCGTTCGGCAGCTGAGCAGTGGCGCTGCAGCTCGCACCTGCCTCTGTCTGCGCGCTGAGGGATCCGTATTCCGATTGCAGGATCAGTAGATAGAGGAACGGCGTAGGTGGTGGCGTCGGGGCGAGCGTGGGCGCGGCGGTTGCGCTCGCACTGGGGACGGCAGACGGGGATGGCGATTGATTTTTGACCACCGGTGTCGGCGTCGATGAGGAGGAACCCGGCGAGCACGCAGCCATCAGCGCCAGCGACGCCGCCAGGCATGCCGCTGCGCGCGCGGTGGAAATCACCATCTCTAGCCCTAGCTCTGGAGCAGGTGCGCCGGGTTCCCCTTCAGGTTGAGCGTGATGGTGATGGTGTCGGTTGCGGTCACGCCTCCCGTCGTGCGGTAGCGCAAGTTCCACCACCAGTTCGCGGGGTTGCTTCCAGGGTTGTAGGTGCTGGGAATCGGGACGTCGTAGTGGTACCACTTGTTGTCGCCGAGGTAAGAGCCGCCGCTGGTGACGATCTGCTCGACCCCATTGGGGTTGGCGTAGGTCCCGATGCTGGAGCAGCCGCTCGGGTAGTTGGAGCGTTGATAGTTGCAGTCGTAAACATTGGCGGTCGGACCGCCGGAGGGTTCGACGACTAGGTTGTTAGTGGTCGGGTCGACGAGACCGAGATAGATGGACCCTGACCCACTCATGTCGCCGGCGTCGAAGACTTCGAAGCTAATCATCTGGCCGGCGTAGTCCGGTGGCAGCTGGAAGATCTGGAGCGGGAAAGAGCCGCCCGCGGCGATGCTGACCGGCGTGTAGATGGCCATGTCGTCGAGCGCGGAAAGGGTGCAGCCGCCGCAGATGCCGACACCGCCGCCGTCGGTAACCCGCACCGCATATCCCTTGTGAGCGTAGGACTGTCCTGCGCAGTTGGGGTAGGCGCCGGCTGCGCACGGATTGGAGCCGTCGAACTCGAGTGTGTCGATGCGCAGCCGATACGTTCCCGGTCCGAGGTTGCCGATTGGACCCTTGCCCGGCGTGTAGCTGATCAGAGACGTCTCAGCCTCGTAGCCGGCTACGCAGACGCCGACGCAGGTGTTGTCCGGGATGTAGCCGCCGACGTTGACCCACGAGTGGTAGATGCTCATGTTGGTCGGGTTGCCGTTAACGTCGTACTTCTGCTGCACAGAATTGCCCGTGTTGACGTCCTTGTACTGGATCAGCGGACAGCCGGCGGCCGGCACCTTGTAACAGCTGGCGTCGACCGGCTTGACCAGCATCTGGCTCAGCTCGGTGTCCGTGTTACGAATGAACACGCTCGGCGCGCTGTAGATCGTGTACTTCATTGCGGAATAGGTCGTGTTCGTCCCGTAGGCGAAGGCGCAGCAGTCGTCCTCGTGCATGTAGTAGCTGCCACCCGGCGAGCACTTCGGGCCGGCCGGTGGGGCCAGGTTCTCACAGTAGTTGCTCCCGCTCACATTGCCGTCGGGCGCAAAGGCCGCGTTGTAAATCTGGATCTGTGCAGCCGTGCCTTGCGGGACAGTGAGCATGAAGTTGTATCCGCCCTCGACCGGGAGCGAGCCATCCACTGTGTCCGTCCCCGCCAGCGCGCTCAGCTGGTGGTAGTCGCTCGATGGGCAGGGCGGGGCGCAGCCGACCGGGCTGGGCGTCATGGCGTCACCCTGGCCGCGGTTGGTAGCCCACCCCTCTGTGCGCATGAAGTAGTAGTTGCTGCCGCCCGTGCCAAGGTTGGACACCGTCGTTCCCACCTGGCCTCCGGACTGGCCGAGCTTGATCGGAGGCAGATACGTTGCGATGGCGGTTCGGGAGACGTTGTAGGTCTGCAGGCCCCAGAAGCCCATGAAGAAGGTCGTGACGGTTCGCGTGATCGTGACCTGCAGCTTGTTGTCTGCTCCCGTGATAGGCGACGTTGTCACGGTGATACCGTTGGGTCCTGACGCGGTGCAGGTCGCACCACACGCGACGCCGCTCGTCGTCGGGAAGCCGTTTCTCGTCGCTGCTTGGAGCGCGCGGTCGGTCGCGTCGTAACCGGAGCCCGCCGGCAGCGCCTGCGCGGGGGTGAACTGGTAAGGCATGAACACTACCCCCGAGAGGGACGCCGCTGCGGCCGCCCGTTCCGCCGAGGCGTTGTAGTAGTAGGCAATGCCGCCGTCGACCGCCAGGCCGACGGCGCCGATGATCACCACGATCATGAAAACGATGATCACGACCGCCTGGCCGTGCTGTCGGCGCTTGAGGATCGAGACCTCGCGTCTCATCTCAGGGCAGCACCGGCGAGGCGAGGAACGTGGTGTGCTCGCTCAGATGGATGCTGAACGCGGCCACTGCGGTCGGCGGGTTGTAGTTCCACTCGATGCGGACCCCGATTGGCGTCTCGGTCGGAGGGACCTGGCTGCGAGAGGTCAATGGAAAGCCGAGCCCGCCGATCAGGTTGCCGTTCCCGTCGTAGTGATTGACCGGATCGCCGGCGTGGTAGTCGCCGTCCGCCTGGGTCGGTCGGTAGATGTAGAGGTCCGTGATCTGCGAGTAGTTCATCGCCGTGGCGACGGCCAGCACGTTCTTCACAACGTCCGCGTCGGCCTGCGCGGTCGTGAGGCCGGGGTTGGTCTGCTGGCCGCCGATCTCGGCCGCCAGTCGTGCTCCCTGCCGGCAGGCCGCGCCCGCGATGACCTTGTCGGAGATCATGACCGCGGTGCTGAAGGCGGCGAGCAGAAGCCAGATCAGAACAGGAGTCGCGATGGCGAACTCGATCAGGGATTGGCCTCGCTGCCGGTGGAACCTGCTCAATATGTTTGCGGCTCCAACCGAATCTCGTAGACCTGCTGCATCTGCAAGGGACCACCCGACAGCAGCACGCCCGTCTTCCAGATGTACTTGTACTTGAGCGCGACGCCCAGGAAATCGCTCTGGCCGTTGCGCACGTTGCGAGTCGGAGACGGCCATGTGATGGCTCCGATGGGAGTGCCGTCGAGCTGGTAGCGGTTGTAGTGGTTGCCGTCAACGGTCAGGCTTCCATTGAGCTGCTCATTCAATTTGTAGATGTCCACCTCGGTGACTGACGCCAGCGTGGTGGTGCCCATGGCGCTCCGCTGCAGGACGCCGAGGGCGACCTGGTCAGCGTTGGCGGCGTTACCAGACTCCGAGAGCTGACGGGCGACCTCGGACGTGCTCCAGCGCGCCGTGCCGACGACGAAGAGCAGAAGGCCGCTCTCGAGGACTCCAAAGAGGAGAAAGAAGAGGATGGGCGCCACGATGGCGAACTCGGTCATGGCCTGAGCGCGAGACCGAGTGCGGCCTCGCCTTCGGTTTGAGGACTGGTACCCCAGATTTGCGGTTTCCAAAGCGTCGGGTGGTTTAACGAGAGCGGCCTCGGCCTATTGCGATGAGTGCGTAACTCTTACACCTCGTCGCCGCCCTCAAACATGTCACTTCAAGTTGGAGCGGACACAGCGGCCGAAGCGGTATGAAGCGATCTTTCGTTCCAGGCGGGCGTGCCGGCTGTCCAGCTCGCATGTGGCTTCAGGCATGCGGCTCTGGGCAGCTTCGACCACGTCGAGCGCCGAGCGGGGATCACGGCGGCGCCACTCGTAAAGTCGTGCCCTGGCGACGGAGACTCGCACGTCTTCGCGCGCGCTCGCCTCGAGCCAACCGAGCAGCCGGTCGGCGGCGTCGATCGATCCGCGTCTCACGAGGCGGCGCGTGATCAGCAGGCCGGCGGTAGCCGAAGCCTCTCCTTTACCAACGCAGCAGCGGTGCGACCAGTCGTCCGCATTCACGTCCACATCAGCTCCCTGCAGGCGGCGCAGGCAGTGGCACAGGGTGGTGGGGCGGGTGATCATCGACACCGCCGCCGCCTCCGCCTCTCCCGACGACTGGCCCAACACGCGCGAGATGGCGATCCAGTGGATCGACGAAGCTCTGCAGGCGCTCGGGTACGAGGCGCGTCCGGCTAGTTGATCAGTCGAGCGGCGGGAGGCGCGGGTGAGAAGTTCGGGTTGAAGTCGATCCCTGCGTTGCCACTACCTGTCACCTTCGCCGTGTAGCAGATCACCTGGCCGGCGAGCGGCGCGGTGTTGGAGCCAAGTATGTCCCAGCTCGCGGCCGGCGAGTAGATGGTGCCGATGTACTGGGTCAGCGAGTTGCCGTTCAGGTGCTGGCCGGTTATCGGGCAGTTATTGCTGGCCGGCTCGTAGATGACGATCCAGTTGTACTGCTCGCCGCTGAAGACGTGGGTCGAGCCGTTGCCGTTCTGGTCCAGGCATCCGCCGGCCGGGATGTAGAACTGCACCGCACCGGTCGTGATCTTGGCGGTCGTGCACGGCGCGTTTGGATCGCCGGGGTTCGGTGAGATCACGCAGTAGTCCTCATTGGTCACGTCGCCCCCGGTGCAGAGGTTCGGGTTCGGATCGCAGAGGGGATACTGAAGTTTCATCGGCGCGTTGTTGGCTGGCACGCTGATTGCCGCCGGGCAGTTCCCGAAGCACTGCGGCTGGACCTCGTCGTCAGGCGGCTGGCACAGCTGGGATCGGGTCTGCGCGTAGCAGAGCTTGGTCGGCGAGAGGTTGTTGTAGGCGATGTTGCAGATCGTCACCGTGGGCACAGCGCAGGGCCACCCGCCCGTCCCATTCGTGAGCAGACCCGCCCACGGTCCGAGCAAGCTCGCGGTGGCCGGTGGACCGCCGCCATCGGTCCAGCCGGGAGCAAGGAAGCGGCCGGTGAACGAGAAGTTGTTGATGTCGCCGCCGGGGTAAACCTCGCACCCATTGGGGTCGACGTAAACGTTGTAGTACTGCGCGCCGGGCGCGTTCGAGGTCACGGTCACCGCAATACCGCTGTTGTTGACGTCCAGCGTGTTGGTCTCGTAGCAAGCGGACGGTGTGCTTTCCCGCCGGCACCCGGGCGGGTTGAGGCACGGGTTCCCGCTGACGGCCGGGTCGTTGAATGTGTCCCACCGCACCGAGGTGAGGACGACGCCCCACTTGCCGCCGCCGCCGTTGTGCTTGATGCCGTTGCCCGGCGCCGGCAGGACCGCCAGCGCAAAGTCGCCGCCGCAGCCCGCGCTGCCCCAGAACGACGCAGGGACGCCGGCCGCTCCGCTTCCGGCGTACTGCAGCGATCCCGGCTGACTCCAGTACTCCTCGTGGGGTGCCTTAAGCTCGTTCGACGTCAGCGCGCCGTGTGAGCTGTAGCCGCCGTTCCAGGTGTAGACACCTGGATCCAGGAAATAGCAGCCACCGCCGTTGACGGACCAGTTGTTGTACTGCCCGGGCGTCATCTCGATGTAGTTGCCGCGGTTATGTGTAGCGCCGGGAGCCAGGTAGGAGGGTTGGGAGCCAGCCAGATAACCAGGATCCGGCAGCGAAGGCGCCGGGACGTAGCTCGTGCCAAGGACATCGCTGCCGTTGCAGGTTGGGTTTGGCTGGTAAGGGATGAAGCCTGGGATCGAGTTGTAGCACCAGTACGAAGCGTTGGCGCAGTTCGAACCGCTCGCGCCGTAGCAGTTGCCGGCGAGCCTCAGATTGGCATCCACGCAGGCGGTGCCGTTGGTGTACGCGTCGCCGAGGATGGTCAGTTGCCCCGCCCCTTGCATCTGTGTGGCGCACGCACCGGTGCTCAAGGTCAACAGCGCAGGGGATTGCCGCTGGTTGCCCACGATGGAGGTCGCGGTCGCGCCGATTGGGATGGTTGGGCTGCCGCCGAAGATCTGGATGAACGTAAGCGGCAAGTCGTGCTGCGAGTCGTACTGGAACTGATAGCCGTTGAACTGCGTGTTGGTAGCCGTGATCGTCAGCTGGTAACTGCCGGCGAATGTGTACTGCCACTTGTCCCATCGCAGGTTGTTGTTGGGAGGCAGGCCTGTGGTGCCGAACGTGTAGTTGGCCAGGGTCGCCCCCGAGTAGATGCGGAGATCACTCATGTAAAGGTTCACCGAGAACGGAACGACCTTCGTCTGGAGATCGGTGGCGTCGGGATAGTTGTCGTACCAGTCCCCCGCCGCCAGCGCGGCCGCGTCGACGGCTGTCTGCTGGTCGCGCCGGTCGACGTAGCCCCGGCCTGAGTCGACAGCCAGGCCGAGCATGCCAAACAGGACGAGGATCAAGAGCGCGATCAGGACGATCGCCTGACCCTCCTGCAGGTTTCGCTTCGACGTGCTAATTCGAGTATTCGGCACGGTAGACCGCATATGCAGTGATGACGATGTTGTTGCCTATGACTTGCTGGATGATCGGGGTGATCGGCTGGAATGTGTACCAGAGCGTCACTTTGATTGGCTCGTTGCCCACGGCCGGCTGGATGGGATCACAGCCAGGTCCCGGCGCTGGGTACGTGCCGAGCCCCCCTCGCGGGCCATTCGGATAGCCGTTGCCGGCGGTGCTGGGGTCGGTGATGAAGATCCAGCCTGTGTTCGCCGAGGGCAGCTGCGCTGATCCCTGCGGGCTGCCGTTGTTGGGAAGCGGCCCGTTCGGACAGGCCGGGTAGTTGGCCAGGTTCATGATCACGGCGTGACCCTGGATGGCATTCGACACGTCGGTGTCGTTCGGCCAGGTGTGCGCGCCGCCGTTCGGGTCGATGAAGTACGACGCACGGACGGCGACACGCGCGCCTTCGTTGGATGCCTGCTGAAGCGTGATGTACAGGTAAAGTGCGCGGCCGAAGTCGATGATGCCGAAAGTCAGCAGCAGAATGATCGGCGCGATGATCGCGAATTCGGTCAGGCCCTGCGAGCGCTGGCTGTGCGTGTAGGGCTTCACTCGCCCGGTCATGGCTTGCCCTGGATGGTGAAGTGCTCGTTGTACGCGAGATCGATCCCGTTGCCGAACAGCCCCTGAATGAACGGCGTGATCAGCCGGAAGTTCATCAGGATGGCGACGTTGATATCGCCCAGCCGCCACGAGTTGTCGTTCGGATGGGCGGCAAGCGTGCCGAACTGGGGCCCGGGGTTGCCGGGCGGGTTGCCCGGCTGCGTGTAGCAGATATACACGTTCACGGTCTGCGGCGTCGTAGGGAACATAGCCGCCGCATACGGTTTGTCGTTGTTGGCATTGCCGTCGGTGGGGCTCAGGCACGTCCCGGACACGAAGGTGATCTGGGAGTCCGTGAAGCCGGCGCCGTATAGCGCCTGCTTTGTCGCCGTCATCACGTCGGCGTCGTCGAGATACAGATTGGCTCGCGCGGCGGTGTTGAACCAGGCTCCGTGACGAGCTCCCTCTCGTGCCGCGCCTTGCAGAGCGACCGAGTAGTAGAAGGCTCGAGACAGGTCGATGAGGCCCATCGCCAGCAGCAGGAGGACCGTCGAAGAGATCGCGAACTCGACGAGCGACTGGGCGCGCTGGCGCCTGCGCCGTGAACTGATTTGTCCTTCAGGCATTCTGGCCAGCGAAATTTAAGCAACGGGAACGCATTCTGTTGCCGTCTAACGACGAATACGGCGTTTTCAGTCGCGCGAAACGCAATCAATCTGTAACGGGCGGCTAGATGGGCGCTTCGAGCTGAACCTGGCGTCTGACCTTGCGGCGGAGGCGCACACGCCTGTCCTCCAGCCCAGCCGCCTCGTCAGGCATCCGGCGTTGGGCGTCTTCGACCACCGCCAGCGCCTCCTCCGGACTCTTGCGCCGCCACTCGAGCAGCCGCGCCCGGGCGAGCGCGATCCGGATGTCC
>DATEGL010000070.1:0-2081 GCA_035280145.1 Candidatus Dormiibacterota bacterium
GATCAGGAGCGAACGCGCATCGCGCGCGACCTCCATGACATCCTCGGACACAGCCTGTCAGTGATCACGCTCAAAGGCGAGGTGGCGACAAGGCTTCTTCCTGAGAGCGCCCCCGGCTCAGATGAGGTGCGGGACATGCTCGGCCTCAGCCGCGAGGCCTTGCAGCAGGTGCGCGAGGTGGTCTCCGGCTACCGGCAGCCGACGCTCGCCAACGAACTGATGGCGGCCAGAGTGGCTCTCGAGGCGGCATCGATCGACCTCGATGTGAGCCAGAACATCGGCGCCCTGGATCGAGAGTCCGAAGCGGTCCTGGGCTGGGTCATCCGCGAAGCTACGACCAATGTCATCAGGCATTCGGGAGCAAAGCGCTGCTCCATCACCTTGGGCCGAGACGACGGGCTGCTACGGATCGAGGTCGTCAACGATGGTTGGCGTGTGCCACAAGCGCCACCTGGAAACGGCCTGCGCGGTCTAGAAGAGCGTTTGGCGACGATCGGCGGAAAGTTATAGGCATCGGCTCTGCCCGCGGCCGGCTTCCGCCTACAACCAACGCTGCCGACCAGTTCTCAGGCCAGGATGTCCGGCGCGGACGTCGAAGTCACGACATGATTCGGGTGCTGATCGCCGAGGATCAGGCGATGGTGCGGGGAGCGCTGCGTGCACTGCTGGCAGTGGAAGGCGACATCCAGGTGGTCGGCGAGGTGGCGCGCGCGGACGAGCTGCTGCCGGCAGCGATGTCCTCCAAGCCCGATGTGGCTCTGGTCGACATCGAAATGCCCGGTGGCGACGGAATCACGGCCGCGGCCGCGCTGCACGAACAGGTCCCACACTGCCGGAGCCTCATCCTCACTACTTTTGGCAAGCCCGGCTTCTTGCGTCGAGCGATGGCCATCGGCGCGTTCGGGTTTCTTCTCAAGGATGCGCCCCCAGAGCAACTCGCTCACGCCATCCGCCGCACGGCTCAAGGCGAGCGGGTCATCGATCCCTGCCTCGCAGCATCAGCCCTCAGCGAGGGCGTCAGCCCGCTAACGGAACGAGAACGCCAGGTCCTGGCTGCGACCGACCGCGGCGCCGACATCGACGAAATCGCCAGGACTCTCTTCCTGTCACCGGGGACCGTCCGCAATCACCTCTCGACGCGATTCAGAAGCTGGGGGCGCACAATCGATCCGAGGCTGCGAGGCTGGCCGAGGCTAAAGGATGGCTGTGAAGGCGCGAAGCGGGCCCTGAGGAAGAGTCCTTGGGTGTAGTAGCTCTTGTGTAGTGATCGGTCCGAAAACCGCCCCAAGTCTGGACGTCTGGCGACGCTGCCCCGAAGAATCGAACTGAAATCGATCGTTTCGGGCCGTTCTGAGCGAGAGTTCGTAGAGTTCGGGACCGTGAGGCCCCGGGTTCAAATGCCGGGCCCCAACCAGTTTTTTGAATTCAGAATCGGCGATTTGGTCGGTCCCTTCTCCGCGGGAGATCACGTGTGGGTCACAGATGTTTCCGGCGAGCTTCCGCGTGAGGAGGTGCGAACGGTCGCCGGTGTCACGACGTAATGGCGCGCAATCAATACGAGTCCCGGTGTGCGGCCACTACCAGCATGCTCAGGTTCTCGCAAAGGCGATCGCCGCGGCCATGACCCACAGGGCCTGGATCGCCGCCAATGCGCCGACAGCGATCACTCCGGCAGACGAGAACAATGCAGCAAGGCCCGCCAACTGGAAAAGCGCGCCGAGTGTAATCGCGGCGAGGCCGAAACGGCGATCGATTATCGGGGAGGAGAGAATCACAGCCCCAAGCCCGAGGTAGGGCACCGAAGCTGGCACGAGGGGAAAGACTCGGGTGAAGACACCATTGACGAGGCCGAAGGACGTCGACGCCGCCTCCGTGTTGCCAGCCGTCGCCGCCAATGGAACGTCGACCATGAGGCCCGCCTCTACGAGGACAAGGGCCAACAGCGCCGCCGAGCCGACGATGACCATGACTCCGGACGTCTGGGCGGCAGTTCGCGTCGATGTGACCATGGCGACGAAGAAGACGACGCTCAACAGGGTGCCTATCGTCTGCAGCCAAGCCCCAACGTAAAACAACGTCGC
>DATEGL010000071.1:0-2316 GCA_035280145.1 Candidatus Dormiibacterota bacterium
TCGGTCGGGTACTAGCCCTTTAACATCGGCACGTGAGGCTCGACTGGGCGCTGCTGGCCAACGCCGCTGAAGCACCCCCCAACGGGCTGGTCTACATCCTCGGCGCAGGCTTTGACACGCTCGTCCGCGATCAGTACCCCACACCGTTTGGCGGCGCGATCGTTCTTCGGTTGCTGACCACGCGACTGGAGACGGAGCGGCCCCACAAAGTCGAGGTCTTCTGCACTGACGAGGATGGCGCGCCCGTCCTTCCGCAGCCGATCGTCCTCAATCTCCCGGCCCGCCAGATCCCACCCGACTTCCCGCACGGTTGGGACCTCTCCGCGAGCATCGTCATCAACCTCACCACCGTGCCGATCAACAAGCCGGGCTTCTACAACGTCGAGATCCTCATCGACGACCAGCAAGTCCGCACTTTGCCATTCAGGGCGGTCAAAGCCGCGACGGTACAGACCGTTTGACCGCGGCCGTCAGCAATTTCATCGCGAGCTACGGCCTGGTGGCCGTGTTCTTCCTCATGGTCATCGAGAGCTGTGGCATTCCGTTTCCGAGCGAGGTGATCATGCCCACCGCCGGGCTGCTCGCCTCGACTGGGCGTATGAACCTGGTAGCGGCCATCTTCGCGGGAGCTGCGGCCAACCTGATGGGATCGCTGATCGCCTATGGCCTGGCGGCCCGTTTCGGTAAGCCGCTGCTGCTGGGCCCAGGCCGCTACGTCGGCATTCGCCGGCACCACCTGGAGATCGCGGAGGGATGGTTTCAGCGCTGGGGCCTGGTGGCGGTGCTGATAGGTAGAGTGCTGCCGGCCGTCCGCACCTACATCTCGTTTCCGGCGGGGCTGGCTCGCGTCGACCTGGTCACGTTTTCGATATTCACCTTCGTCGGCGCGCTGCCATGGTGCGCCGCGCTCGCGCTCGTTGGCTACGTGCTTGGGCGCAACTACGAGCGCGTCAGCGGTCCGGTCGGCAAAGCCGCCATCGTGATCGCGCTACTCGTCGTGGTGGTGGTCGTCGTGTGGTACTGGAGAGGACGGGAAACGCAACGCGGAGAAGTGTGAGATGTCGCGCCGCGTGGCGCCGTCGAGCACGAGGTCGGCCGCGATATCGCCGATGACCGGCGCGAACTTGAAGCCATGACCTGAGCAGGCGCTGATCACAACTACCCGTTTGTCGCGCGGGCTGAAGTCGATGACGAAGTTGTGGTCGGGCGTGTTCGTGTACATGCATGTCAGCGTGCGTCGCACATGGCCGCTGACTCCCCGCAAGTAGGTCGATGCCATCAGACGCAGCGGATCGAGATCGGCGTCGCCGACCCTGCGCTGGATGTGGTTGGGGTCGGTCAACGCGCCGTCGTGATGTCGCCCGACTTTGAGCGACGCGCCGTCGAGGGTTGGAAAGCCGTAGACGTCTCCGAACTGTTCCGTCTGGCGGATGAACACCGGAAACCGATCCGGCGTGAACCAGTCGGCGTGGCGGGCGATGGACAGCCATGCGTGGACCTGGCGCTCGATCTGCAGGGGGATCCAGTCCACGAGCTCAGGCGTCCACGGGCCCGCGGCCACGACGACCGCGTCGAAGTCATCGAGCAGTGAGTCGACCGAATCCACATGCCTGCCTCGACGCACGTCGGCGACCTGACTGAGCATCGCCGTGACCGCGCCTTCGGGGTTCAAGATGCCTGCCTGCCGGTCGAGCACGGCAACGTCGCCCTCGCGCGCGAGGTGGCCCCGATAACGTTTGCGAATCTCCGGCCCGGTCAACACTTCGATGTTGAGGCCATGTTGGTTCGCCGACTCCTGCGCGCCGACCACGGCGTCTGACGACGCATCGCCGATGTACAGGGCGCCCGTCATCCGCAGGAGCTCCGACCCGCTCACCGACTCGAGCTCGCGCCACATCTCGAAGGCCTCTCGCAGCAAGGGGACATAGAAGGCGCCCTCGAAGTAGGCGGTCCGAATGATGCGTGACTCGCCGTGCGTGGAACCGTTGGCGTGCGGCGGCGAGTAGCGATCAAAGCAAACGACGTCGGCGCCGCGCGAAGCCAGCCGCCAGGACGCCGCGGCGCCCATCGCGCCTCCGCCGATCACCGCAACCTTCAAGGTTCTAGTCCGGAGCGATCCTCGCGATGGGCTGACCCGGCACCACTGTGTCGCCCACGTCGAGCAGGAGGGCATCTACGACGCCCGCGACCGGCGACGGAATTTCAGCGTTGACCTTGTCGGTGTGCGCCTCCATCAGCGTTTCGCCTTCAGCCACGTGCTCGCCGCGCTGTTTGCTCCACGCGCCGATCGTGATCTCCTCGGCTCCCTGGAGGTCG
>DATEGL010000072.1:0-3058 GCA_035280145.1 Candidatus Dormiibacterota bacterium
AGCTTCAAAGCCGTTCGATTATAGGGACGGCCGTGTCTGGCCTCGGGCGGGATGACTTCAGGTTGGTAGGATTTGGACGCGTGCGTTTCCCGTTCACGTTCATGGGTTTCTTGGCGCTCGCAATCGGGCTGTGGATAGTGGTTTACCTGGCGGGGCACCGGACTCTCGACGCTGCTTCGCAGCAGCTCGCGGCGGGCACCGCCGCGGTGTGCTTCGGGTTCGCGGCCTACGTCTTCATCCGGCGCCTGAAGCGGGGCCCGCAGCACTGATGGCCTCGCGTTTCTGATGGGTTTCTGATGGCTGACCGAAATGGCTGAGCGAGACCCGCATGCTCACCCGACGACGTCGCACAAAGTCCTCGTCGCGGTGGGCGGACAGGACATCGACACCGAGACGGTGCGGCTGGCTTGCCGGATGACCGATCCGCATGGCCGGCTCTATGGGGTGCACATCATCGAGGTGAACCGCGCGCTGCCCCTGGGCGCGGTGATGGACGACGCGGTCGAGCGGGGGGAGAAGATCCTCGACGAGGTCGAGAAGCTCGCCGCTGCTGCGCAGCTCCAGGTGGATACGGAGCTCGTGCAAGCCAGGGACACGGGGCCTGCCCTGGTCGACGAGGCGGTCGAGTGGGGGGCGGACCTGATCGTGATGGGGCTGCCGTACAAGAGGCGGTTTGGGGACTTCAACCTCGGCAAGACGGTTCCGTATGTGCTGAAAAACGCGCCGTGCCGGGTGATGTTGTTCCGGGAGCACCGCGAACATCGGGACGGGGCGCCGTAGGCCGGCTCGGCCCGACTCCCGCACCACGCTTTGGGGTCCCTCCCTCCTCCCAGCCGCTCCCTCCCCCAGCCTGCCGAGCCTGACACTGCACGCTAGCCCGCGCCGGCCGCCTTAACAACCCAGGTTGTTAACGTCACGAAGCGTGGAAACGAAAACCACCCCCGCCAGACGCCGCGGGCACTACCTCGCGCGCCTGTGGAGCGAGCTCGGTCGTATGGGCGGCGAGCACGACGCTTTCATCAAGGTCATCATCGTCGAGCGCATCGCCAAATCGACGGTGCTGGCGATCGTCGCGATCAGCCTGCTGATCGCGGGACGCACCGGCCTCCTCGACAACTGGGCCGATTACGCCGAGAGCCAGCTCAACCTCGACGTCGGACGCAACATCATCCTGCAGCTGTTTCTGCGCCTTCTCGCTTACATCGGCGCGTACAACCACATCACCATCATCGCGGTGAGCGGTCTCGCCTACGCGGCGCTCGAAGCGACGGAGGGCGTCGGCCTCGCCATGCGACGACGCTGGGCGGAATATCTCACCGTGATCGCGACCGGCATCCTCATCCCGTACGAGGCGTACGAGGTTGTCCTGCACGCGACCCTTTTCAAGGTCGGCGCCCTGGCGCTAAACGTTGCTGTGGTGGGCTACCTGGCTTACCGCAAGCGACTGTTTGTCGGGATCTGAGACTGGGGTCAACCACGGGCATGGGAACCCTGCCCGATGGAGCACGTAACGAGCTAGCGCGCCGAGCGTCTTGATTCCGTAGACCGTCGAGGTCATGAAACTGACAGAGCTCGCGTCCTCGTGATAGCGGCCGATCGCCGGCACCTCACCGATCTTGAAACCAAATGTCGCGGCCTGGATCAGAACCTGGGTGTCGAATACGAAGTCGTTGCTGTTTTCGAGGAACGGGATAGCCTCGAGGAATCGCCGCGAATAGGCGCGGTAGCCAGTGTGATACTCGGACAGCTTCAAACCCAGGACCCGATTCTCCGACGCGGTAAGAAAGCGATTACCGAGTCGCTTCCACCAGGGCATGCCTGATTTCGCAGGATCGAGACCCAGCCACCGCGAGCCAAGGACGATGTCGGCCTCTCCGCCTTCGATGACGCGGCACAGGTTCGGAATGATGGCCGGGTCGTATTGGCCGTCCGGGTGAAGCATGACTACCACGTCCGCACCCATCGCCAACGCCTGGCGATAGCAGGTCTTCTGGTTGCCGCCGTAGCCGAGGTTGCGTCGATGGCGGATGACGTCCAGGTCCAGCGCGGTCGCAACACTCACCGTGGCGTCGGCGCTGGCATCGTCGACGAGAAGAATGCGGTCGGCGTGGCCCTGTGGAATGTCACCGACCACCTCCACCAGCGTCTTGGCGGCACGGTAGGCCGGTAGAACGATGACGCGATGTGGTCGAGGTCCGCTCCAGTGCAGGTCGCCCAATGGGATGGGATCCGGCCGCACGGCCATCCGTTCCACGACCAGATAACCGGCGATCACCAGCGCCCCCACCGCCGCCGACCAGAAGTTGATCGTCAGCGTCAGGTTCACTGCCGCGTATGCAAAGAACAGAACTGCGACTGCCGCGTAGGGCCAGCGCAGCACTCGGGCAAGGGCGAGGTCGGCGAGCGCGAAGCCCGGGATGACAAGCAGCGCCAGGTCGTGGACGTTCTGGTGCGGGCTCAGCACCAACGATGCAGCCGTTGCCACGGCGAAATCGAGACGCGGCTTGTCCGGGCGCCAGCTGAGAGACAACGCCACCAACGCAAGCAGCACCAGCAGGATCACGAAGGCGACGGCCTTGCCTCCGCCCGGTATCAGCTCGAGGATGTTTCGCAACGAATACACCGCCGGGTCGGTGTAGACGAGCTGCCCGGTGTTCGGGAGCCGGCCGGTGAACGCCCACGTGCCAGTCGACCCCAGATATGTGATCACCGGGCCAATTCCGAAGGCCAACACGGAGACGAGGCCAAGGCCAGCCAGCACACCGGCGAATGCCGCCAGGGCTCGCCAGGCTCGCCGGGCGATGAACAGGACCGGTATCAGCAGCAGGAGCTGAGGCTTCGCCAGTGCGAGTGCACTGAGAGCGCCCGCGAGCCCGGTCTTCCCTCGCGCCCACGCGGCGTAAGCGGCTGCCAGGGGCACCAGCACGACGAGGTCGGACTGACCCTGGAGAACCGTGACGAAAATCGGAAAGAAACCGCCGATCATCGCCGCCGCGACGAGCCACCCACGGCCGCGGACGCCAACACTGGTACGGACCAGGACGACGATGAGGACCGC
>DATEGL010000073.1:0-2749 GCA_035280145.1 Candidatus Dormiibacterota bacterium
TCGAAAGGGCGATCTGGACTTCCGGGGATCCCGTGTCCTTGTCTGCGCGTCGATGTTCCGCGATCAGCTTGCCCTTGACTTCGTTCTCTACTGCCAAACTCGACAGGCAGTATACGGGGGACGCGTTGCCTGCCGTCTTTCGCTGTTGGGCTAGGAAACGAACTCGGCCGAGCCGTCCGAGCGCGGATCCGCGCCCCCTCGCCACGCCTCTGGCCCGTCGACCACGATTGCATGCGCGTGTCCGAACGCGTGGTCTTTCGGGGTCAGGAGCTTCACGCGAGGATCGTTCCGCGCCATCCGCGCCGCACCCGGATAGCCGGCTTCGACGCCCAGGGTCACCCCGTCGTTCAAGATCGACATCCGGGGCCGGGCCACCGCGTCCGCCGGGTCCAACCCCTCGTTGACCAGGTTGCGGAGAATCTGCACCTGAAGCTGGGGCTGACGGGGACCGCCCATCGTGCCGAACGCCGCCCATGGCCGGCCGCCGCGCGAAGCCATCGCAGGGATAAGGGTGTGCCTGGTCCGCTTCTTCGGCTCGAGCCGGTTGACGGACGTAGAGTCGAGGCTGAAGTACGCCCCGCGGTTCTGGAGCAGCATACCGGTACCTTCGGCAACAACGCCCGACCCGAAGTCGTACGCGACGCTCTGGATCAGCGAGACAAGGTTGCCGTGCTCGTCTGCGGCGCATAGATAGATCGTGTCGCCGGCCCGCGGGGTCGCATCGACCGGCGCGGCCAGAGCCGCCTTCGGGTCCAGAAACACGTCCGCAGGCGAAGCTGCGAAGTCTGGGTCGGTGATGTACCGGTCGCCCAGCGCATAAGCGGCATCGCGGGCAGCCCGAAAATCCTGGCCCGCTTCGAGCCTCAGCGCGAACGACGCTGCGACCAGACCGACCGTCGGCGGAGGCAGCTCGTGAACGACCACGTCGCGATACGGGAATGAGACCGGCGCGACCCACTGCGACCGGTGAGTCGCCAGGTCTTGCCTGGTGATCAGACCGTCTCGCTTCTTGATCGCGTCTGCAATCGCGGTCGCGATGCCGCCGCGGTAGAAGCTGTTGATCCCATTGCGGGCGATGTCGCGCAGGACAGATGCAAGATCCGGGTTGCGCAGCCGCATGCCGGCTTCCATCGGCGGATACAGCGCGTACGCGGCGCGTTCGCGCCCAAGCCAGTCCGCCGCCTGCTTCAAATGTTTGGACAGATCGGGCGTGATCAGATAACCGTCGTCCGCGAGCTCGGCAGCCGGCTCCAGCACCGCACCCAGGCCGACGCTGCCGAAACGCTCGAGCAGCCTCCCCCACGCCTCGACCGTGCCAGGGACCGTGACCGCCAGCACTCCACGCGACGGCATCTCCTGGTGGCCACGCGAGCGCACGGCTTCGATGGTGGCCAGCTCGCCGGAGCGTCCTGCGCCGATCAGCCCCACCGGCTCGCTCTCGCCCGCCGCCCAGATGATGGCCATCAGGTCGCCCGCGACCGAGGTCATGTGGGGGTAGACGACGCAAAGCACGGCGTCGGCGGCGATGGCCGCATCGATCGCATTGCCGCCGTCACGCAGGATCTGCGCACCGACTTCAGACGCCGTTTGGTGCGGCGTCGCGATGACGCCGCGGGTCAATTAAAGGATCTCAACGAGGCGTTATGAACTCGATCGCGCCCGGCTGCATCTCGAACAGCGCGGGCAGGAAACCAACTGCCTCGCCGTCGATGTCGACGCGCACCTTGTCCGGGGACGCGACCGAAATCCGTTTGCCGTACATGAGCTCGATTTTGGGGTTCGTCTGGTCGAGATGCTTGCCGCTGCGAATGTCGTTCATTCCGCGCATCGTCTCGATCTTGCCCGCGTCCTTGACGAGTACCACGTCGAACACGCCGTCCGTTGGCGATGCGGAGGGCGCCATCTTCATGCCGCCGCCGAAGAACTGGCAGTTTGCGACCACGACCTGCTGCGCCTTCGCCAGCTCGTGCGTGACGCCGTCGATGTTCACGCTCATCGGTTTGTTCTTGTAGGCGAGCAGCGCGCGCAAGCCGGTGACGGTGTAGGTGGCAGCGCCGAACCGTCTGGTTCCGTTGCCGACCATGTGCACGACATCGCCTCCGAGCCCTGCGTCCGCGATGTTGATGAAATGGCGCACCGCGGTTGCGCCCGTCGCGTCTTGAAACGTCACGCAACCTGCGTCGAGCCGCCTGACCATTCCTGTCCGCAGCACATCGACTGACTGTCTTGTTTCGGTCGGAATGCGCAGAGTCCGGCGGAAATCTCCACCCGTGCCCAGCGGCACGAATGCGAGCTTGGTGCTGGTCGGCAGCGGCGCTCCGTTGCGGAAAAAGCCGTTGACGACCTCGTTGAGCGTTCCGTCTCCGCCCACCGCGACGACTACAGGCCGCGATTCGCGAACCGCTTGCTGTGTGATCTCTGTCGCCTCGTTGGGCCGGGTGGTGTACTTGATCTCAAACGGCAGGCCTGTTGAGGGCAGCCAGGTCTCGACGACCGCCCACTCCCGACCCGCCTTGCCGGCGCCTGATGCCGGGTTAACGACGAACAGGATCGCCGCCCCCGGGCGGGCGCCTATCGGAAGCCTCCCAGGGCGTGCGGGTTCATGATTCCGTCAGGATCGATTCCGCCTTTCACTGCTCGCCACACTCGCATCCAACCTCCCATCTCGTCCGGGACCCAGCGGGCGCGCGCCTGGCCGGCGCCGTGATGGTGCGTGATCGTCGCACCGAGCTCGAGAGCCGCGCTCATC
>DATEGL010000074.1:0-8678 GCA_035280145.1 Candidatus Dormiibacterota bacterium
ACCGCCGGGTCGCAGCGGCGAGCGACAGCGCGCCTGGCGGACGTGCCGTCGTCGACCAGATAGTCCGCGCCATAGTCGGCGACTACTCGCGCGGTGATCGCACCGTACGTGGACAACGCAAATCCTCCGGTTTTGAAAACGCGTGGGCGGTGTCGGTCCGCCTGAGCCGGAGGTGCTTAGAAGGAAGCTCCGGAGGCGGCCGACGGCCGGGAAACGGTCAGTACAACTTCAGCCATCACACGCCACCTCCTTTGTTGATAAGCGCAGGAAGCATACGCCGCTGGGGCGCTGCGCGCCACCGCGCCATGAGCGGGGAGGAGTCTTAGCCCCTCACTCGCCTCTGAACTCGGCCTTTCTCTTTTCGCCGAAGGCCTTGATGCCTTCGTTCGCATCCTCGGAGACGAAGACCCTGCTGATCGCCTCCCGCTCGATCGCAAGCCCAAGGTCGAGCGGTGCGCCGAAACCCTGTGTGATTGCGAGCTTGGCGTGCCCGAGCGCGACGCTCGGTCCTGCCGCGATCTTGGTCGCGTACTCCATCGCTCCCTCACGACACGCGGCAGCGTCTGGAAACAGGCGGTCGACGAGTCCCAGCTCGTGCGCCTGAGCGGGGGTGACGGTGGTGCCGTTGAGGATCATGTCCATCCCTCTCGACAGACCGACGAGTCGCGGCAGCCGCTGCGTGCCACCCGAGCCGGGAAAGAGTCCCAGGTTGGTCTCGGGCAAGCCGATCTGGTACGTACCCTCGGCCGCAAAGCGCAGGTCACAGGCGAGCGCCAGCTCGAACCCTCCGCCCTGGCAGTGCCCCCAGATTGCGGCGATGAACACGAAGGGAGTGTTCTCTATCTTGCGAAAGGTCTCGTGGGCGAGCGTGGCGGTCATAACCCGTGAGCGCGTCGTCCCTGAGGCGAACGCCCGCACATCGGCCCCCGTGGAGAAGAACTTCTCTGACGCGCTGGTGACCACCACGGCGTGGATGGCCTCGTCCGCGCGGATGTCGTCGATGGCGCCGGCGAACGAGCGCAGCATCTCGTAGTCGTAGGCGTTCACGGGCGGCCGGTCGAGGACGACGATGCCCACTCCGCCTTGCTTCTCGAACGTGACGGGCACGACCCGATAACCTTATTCGAAGTACTTAAACCGCGAACTCATGGGGGTGCCGCATGGCGACGATGATCATCGAAGGCGACCGGACCAAGGCCGCATCAGGCAAGACCTACGAGGTCCGCAATCCGGCCACGGGCGACGTCGTCGACGAGGTCCCTGCCGGTGACGCCGCGGACGTAGACAGAGCGGCGCAGGCGGCGGCCAAAGCGTTCACGACGTGGTCGCGACTTCCGGCCAACAAGCGGGCTGAGATCCTGCACAAAGCGTCGCAGCACATGCTCACGAAGGTCGAGCAAATCGCGCCGATCCTCACCAGGGAGCAGGGAAAGACGCTGCTCGAATCACGCATCGAGGCGCAGCGGTTCGGCGAGAACATCGCGTGGTTCGCCGACCTGGCGGACAAGATCCACGGCGAGTACGTGAGGTTGCCGGACCTGACGACATACGGCCTCGTCGTGCGCAAGCCCATCGGTGTCTGCGGCGCGATCGTGCCGTGGAACTTTCCGCTGACCCTGGCGGCGAACAAGGTGGCGCCCGCGATAGCTGCGGGAAACACCGTGGTCCTGAAGCCTGCGAGCACGACGCCGCTGTCGACGCTGGCCTGCATCGAGGCGTTGATCGAGGGCGGCCTGCCCGAAGGCGTGGTCAACGTCGTCCTCGGCCAGGCCACGGGCGAAGCGATCGTGTCCCACCCGCTGATCCGCAAGATCGCGCTGACCGGTTCGACACCGACGGGCAAGAAGGTGATGGCGCGCGCTGCGGAAAGCCTGAAGAAGCTGACGCTCGAGCTCGGCGGCAGCGACCCCTGCATCGTGCTGGACGACGCCGACCTGGAAGGCGCGGCGAGGGCCATCTCCGTCGGCCGTTTCTTCAACTGCGGCCAGGCGTGCCTCGCAGTGAAGCGGCTGTACGTGCAGGAAGGCGTGTACGACGCGCTGCTCGAAAAGCTCGTCGCGCGCGCGTCGAAGCTGAAGCCGGGCAATGGACTCGACAAAGACAGCCGCATGGGACCGATGCACACCGAGACCCAGCGCGCCGAGGTCGAAGCGCAGGTCAAGGACGCGATGGATCGTGGCGCGAGCGCGGCCTACGGCGGCGGTCGCCCCGAGGGATCCGATTACGACAAGGGCTGGTTCATCGAGCCGACCATCCTCGAGGACGTGCCGGACGGCGCGCGGATGTGGACGGAGGAGGTGTTCGGACCAGCGCTGCCAATCCGCCGGATCAAGGATCTCGACGAAGGCCTCAAGCTGGCGAACAATTCACCGTTCGGACTCGGCTCTTCGATCTGGACCAGCAACATGGCTGCCGCGCACCGCGCGGTGCTGGAGATCGAGGCCGGCTACACCTGGGTCAATGCGCTGCAAATCGCCCACGACGAGCTGCCGTTCGGCGGCACCAAGCAGTCCGGCTTCGGCAAGGAGCATGGCTTGGAGGCGTTCCTGCAGTACACCGAGGAGAAATCGGTGGTGTACGGCGGCGTATGAGGCAAGGGCTCGCGATCGTCGGTGGCATCACGTTCCTGGTCGGCCTGGTGTGGGTCGGCCAGGGACTGGGTTACATCAAGGGCAGCTTCATGACGGGCGACATGAAGTGGTTCTGGATCGGCCTGGTGCTGGTCGTCGTCGGGCTCGGCGTCGGACTTCTTGCCGTCGCTGCGCGGCGCCGCGGTCAGTCGAGGGTCTGAACCGACCTCCAGACCTGCCACAACGGCCGGCGAGGGCCGGTGCACACGAGGATTGGCGCTCCCCATGTTCCGTTGTGGATTCCGAGATGGTTGGTCACGGTTCCCACCTGACGACAATCGCTGAACAGGCGATTGCCCTCATCGAGGGTGAAATTGATCATCACGACCGTTGCAGGATCCATGCGTGGAGGCGCCCAGTACCAGTAGCTGAGGTGCGGGCTGATCGCGCTGGGAAGCCCCAGCTGCGGTCCGTAGAAGTCGATTGCCGCCGCCTCCTGGTAGGAGTGGGCCAACACCATCGTGCCGGAGCGCTGATCGGGAGGCACTGCGTCATACGCCTGCGCGCTCTGCTGGGCAAGCTCAGGCCAGCCGATCTCATCGTCGAAAAGGCCGCTGGGCGTGGTCGGGATCGGCAGCACCGCCAGAGCCAGTAAGAGAGCAACCGCCACTGAGGGCGCCATGAACGCTGTGACCCGCACCCGTGTCTTCAGCAGCCTGTCCAGCCAGATCGCCGCCGCTGCGTAAAGGACTGGATAGATCGGAGCCGCGTAGTAGGACTTGCCGCCCATCGCGAAAAAGATCAAGAGGACCGCGATTGCGGCATACACGACTGAGCGATAGCGGTCAGCACGGTGCAGCGCGATCATTCCTGCCACGGCAGGCACTACAAACATCACGTTGAAGAAGACGAGCACCTGTTGCCACCAGTACGCAAAGGGTCCGTCGGTATGGCCGCGATGCGACACCACGTACTGGACGCTGATCCAGTCGTGAGTGGACTGCCATGCAAGGTTCGGCAGGTAGACAAGCAGGGCGACCACGGCACCCAACCACGGCCACGGCGACAGTAGCATCGAGCGTTGGTTCGAAACGAGGAGGCCTAGAAACATCGCCACCGGAAGGGCCGCGATCGTGAGCTTGGTCTCGAAGCCGATGCCGATGACAAGGCCGATTGCCAACCAAAGCCGCTGCTCTCCGGTGCGCAGCAGGCGAACGAAGACCAGAAGGGCCACCGCCCAAACCAGCTGGTCAGGGGTCGCGGTGTGGAACAGCGCGTTAGAGCCGATGAACACGGGCGAGAGCAGGAGCGCGAATGCGGCCCACGCCTGGGCTCGCGCGGTGGCGCCGAGCTCGCGCGCGATAAGAGCGGTCACGACCAGGACGGCGACTCCACCCAGCGCTGCGAGCAGGCGAAATGCCACCAGCGAGCCTGGAGCGATGGCCTGGTCCGCGGCCGCGATCAGCGGGACGAAGGGTGGGAAGTCGACGTAGCCGAAATCGAGGTGGTGCGACGCGGCCACGAAATAGAGCTCGTCGCCATGCCAGCCGTAGCGATTGGCGAACGCCATGCTGACGCCGAGCTTGATCGCGGCTAGGAGCCCGACCCATTTCCACGGGAGTCGGGCGAGCACAGACGAACCCTACTCCAGGCCCCTCCGCCGCCCGAAGGAGGCACCTCCCCACACCGGTGGGGAGGACCTTTACCTAGTCTCTACGCGGTGCGGCCGTTGATGCGGTCCCAGTGAGACTGACACTCGACGCACCGAGTCGCGGCAGGCTGAAACTTCAGCCGCGCCTCCGGGATGCGGCGGCCGCAGACCTCGCAGATCCCGTACGAGCCTTCGTGCAGTCGTTCTAGCGCCCGCTCGACCTGCTCCCTGTTCTCGTCGAGCAGGTGAACCAGGATGTCAGTGGTCTCCCGATCTGACAGCGCCTGGGCAAGGTCGGTGTCCTCGGGAATGCCCGTGATCACGCCTCCGGTCACGTCGTTCAAGGGACGGTGCAGACCGGCCTCCTCGCCGCACTGGGCGGCAAGCTCCTCGAGCCGTCTCCTGTCCGCCTCCAGCCGCTGTTCCGGAGCCTTTTCGGTCTTTCTCTGTACAGCCATTTCCTTTGAACCCCTCCCAAACTGAGTACCGCAAGCGGCGCTGTTTGGATTCCGAGAGCAGAACGCCTGGTCCGACATGCGTACCCGCTCCCGCACAATTACCTGCCGAATGTCGAACCCGCTGCCGGCGTCGATGAAGATGCTCGCCACCTTGACGGTGGCGATTTTCATGGCCGGCTGCCAGCCGGCCTCCCCGCATCCGGTGCCGAGCGTACCGCAGATCGGGGGTGACCTCAAGTGCTCCTCGGGGGATCACGGCTACGAGGACCCGCAAGCCGGATGGGGCTTCTGCTACCCGGGAACCTGGAAATACACCGCACGTGCCCAGGCCAGCGAAAGCCCGCCAGGTTTTGACCTCGCGCTTGACGTCTTCAACGACCCTTGTGGAAAAACCGGCTGCGGACCTGGTGAGGGGGACTTCGCCTTCATGATCGTCTCGACGTACGACCGCGGCACGTCGTCAGACCTGTCGAGCTGGGTCGACGCCAACCTCAAAGCGAATGGCGAACTGCAACCGATCTCGTGGGGAAACGCAGTCCAGGCGGTCCGCTTACCAGACGGGCGCCGGCTCGCGCTCACGGCGCACCACATCGTGATCCTCGACCTGCATTCCGGGCTCCTCGACCTCGAGACTGCGATGTCTTCCAGGCTCAGCACCTGGAAGTTCAGCTTTTAGCCGGGTCTCCGGAACAGAGTCTGCATCTTGATGGCCAGGCCCATGTCGCCCTTGATCTTCAGCTTGCCCTGCATGAAGGCCGCCGTCCCGTCCAGCTTGCCGGACATGATCTTGACCCAGTCGTTGACGTCCGCCATCAGCGTCAGGTTCGGTGCATCCGCGGGATCGCCCTTACCGGACTCCGCCTTCTGGTCGTGGATCTTGACCCACCACTTGCCGCCGCCGTCGCCGCTCAGGTCGAACTGAATCGTCGCATTGGTGGTCCCGGCCTTCTCGGGGATGAGGTATTCGGGCATTGCGTCGACGATCTGGTCGGGGGTCATCTGGACTTCGGACATCGAGCTCCTCCCTCAAGGATTGCGTGCGTGTCGAGTACGTCCGAGTACGGTCGTCTACCCATCTTAACGACCTCAGCGAGAATTCCCGGGATGGCCATCGACGCCTGCGCGTCACGAATCGATGAGTGAGGACGTGTTCGTCAGGCCGGCGGCACTGACCGAGGTCGCCGCGGGTGTTTTCGAGCTGCGGCTGCCGATTCCCTTCGAAGACGGCCTCGTGAACGTCTTCCTCTTTCCGGATGGCAACGAGGCCGACATGCTCGACTGCGGGATGAATTCCGAAGAGTCGGTCGAGACCATCCATCGCGCCACCTCACAGCTCGGCGCCACCCGCCTGCGCCGCCTCGTCGTCACGCACATCCACCCCGACCACTACGGCGCCGCAGGCACGCTCGCGGGTGGCCCTGGGCTCGCGGATCTGTATATCCATCGCCTGGAAGTCCCACTGGTGCAGCCGCGCTACGTAGAGCTGGAGCACCTGGTGGACGAGGTGCGGCGTTACCTGCTCGTCAACGGCGTGCCCGGCGAAGAGGCCGAGGTGCTGAGCAACTCGCAGCGTGCTCTCAGCCAGGTCGTGAAACCAGCTGAGGCTTCGGTTCAGCTCGACGGGGCGGAATCGGTCGAGATGGGCACGCGCCGGCTCCGCGTCGAGTGGACGCCCGGCCACTCGCCCGGCCACATCTGCCTGCACGACGATCGTGACGGGTTGCTGTTTGCAGGCGATCACATCTTGCCCGAGCTGTCGCCAAACATCGGGCTCCACCCGCAGAGCACGCCTGACCCGCTGCACGAATACCTCGACGGTTTGCGCCGCATGGCGGCGCTGCATCCGCGCCATGTCTACCCGGCGCACGGGCGTCCATTCACCGACGCAGGAGCGCGCGTCAACGAGCTGGTCGCGCATCACCACCGGCGGCTGGATCAGATCCTCGAGCTGCTGGGTCGCGAGGAAAAGTCCGGGTGGCAGGTGGCAGTGGACCTGTGGGGGCCGCGCCAGAACCTCTATGAGAAGAGGCTCGCCCTCCAGGAAGGTCTCGCGCATCTGCAGGCGCTTGCGGTCGAAAGACGCGTCGTCAAGTCGGTCACGCCACGGTCCGTGCTATGGCGCTTGCCTTGATGCCGAGAGGCAACACGTCGGCGGGGTAGCAACCCACCCCGACCACGCCCGGGCCCGCGTGCGCGCCGACGACCGGACCGAGCGGCTGGATCATCAGCGTCTCGGCGATGGGATCGAGCTCCCGGGCGACGCGCTCCGCATCTTCCTCGGCGTCGGCGTGACCAACTATCACGCACAGGCCCTGGCCGCGATCGACCTCACGCGTCAGCTGGACGATCCGGTTCAGCGCGCGGTCGAAAGTGCGCACGCGCTCGAGCGGCGTGACGAGACCATCGCGGATGCACAGCACTGGCTTGACCTGCAGGACTGAGCCAAGCAGCGCGCTGGCACGTCCGATGCGTCCACCGCGGCGAAGGAACTCCAGCGTGGCGACAGAGAAGTAGGTCTGCACCGAATCGCGCATGGCGCTGATTTTCTCCGTGACCGACTTCGCATCCGCGCCTTTGGCCGCCGTGTCCGCGGCGGCAAGTGTCAGCAGCCCGAGCGACATCGAGACCAGCTCCGAATCGATGACCGTCACACGCTTGGGATCGGTCATCTCCGCACCCTGCACGGCCGACGCGTATGTGCCGCTCAACTTTTCCGAGATGTGTATCGACACGACTTCCGAGTGATCGTTCAACAGCTTCGAGTACGTCTCCGCGAAGCGGCCGGCCGACGGTTGCGATGTCGTGGGGTGCGTGGTCGCGTTGGGCAGCTTGCGATAGAACTCCGACGGCCGGATGTCGACGCCGTCGAGCAGCGAGCGGCCTTCGAAGTTCAGCGTGAGCGGGACGATGGTGATGCCTCGAGCCCTGACCAGCTGCGAGGGAAGATCCGCCGTCGAATCGGTGACGATCGCGACGCTCACGGCGCGAGCGGCTCTGTCTTCGGATCGTCATGGCGACGGTTCCGCTTGATGGGAAAAAAGCGAATCTCCACCCAGCGAAGCAAGACAAGCGTGATGACGACCAGGACGGCGGCGATGACGGCCGTCGTGTAGAGCCCGAAGCCAACCGCCATCCCTATCGCCGCGGCTATCCAGATCGAGGCGGCGGTCGTCAGACCTTTGATCTCATCGCCCTGGCGCAGGATGCTTCCGGCTCCGAGGAAACCGATGCCCGTGACTATCTGCGCGGCGATCCGGGTTGGGTCGACGGACTTCCCGAAGACGGGCATGAATCCGATGCCGGCGAACAGGGCCGCACCCGCGGTGACGAGCGCCATGGTGCGCAGTCCCGCGGAATATCCGCGCAGCTCGCGATCCAGACCGAGGACAAGGCCGATGACGAGGGCGATGAAAACGCGAAGAGCGAGGTCGAGCTCGCCGGAGATCGGCGTGTCAGCCTCGGCCGGGACGTCCTCCGGGCGCTGAGCTGCCGGGCTCGTCCTTGGCACCCGGCTCGTCAGGAAGCTCGGGGAGGTCCAGGCTGTTGACGAAGTCGCGGAACACTGCGAGACGCTCTTCGTCGACCACAGTTTCGGCCTTGTCTTTTTCGCCGTCGAGCTCGTCGGCCTCGGGAATTATCCCGGCCGTCTCCATCACTTCTGAGGCGACGAAGATCGGGCACTCGACTCGCACTGCGAGCGCGATCGCGTCGGATGGGCGCGCGTCGAAGTCCAGGTCGCGGCCGTTCTGCTTGACGTAAAGCCGCGCGTAAAAAACCTGATCCGCGAGTCGCGTGACCACGATGCGCCGAATGCTGATCCCGAGGTCGCCGAAAGCTGTCGCCATCAGGTCATGGGTGAGAGGCCGGCCGAGAGCGTTGCCCGAGATCTTGGTCGCGATGGCCTGGGCCTCGAACGAGCCGATCCAGATCGGCAGGTAGCGGTCCGCTTCTTTTTCTTTGAGGATCACGAGGTGTTGGGCAGTCGGCATGTGGATCCGA
>DATEGL010000075.1:0-4574 GCA_035280145.1 Candidatus Dormiibacterota bacterium
CGAGCAGAAGTAGTAGGGCTTGCCCTCGCGGAAAGAACGGTACTCGGCAGTCGACGTCACAACCGTCATTCCGCACACCGGATCGATCGCAGTTGTCTCGTTTTCCATGTCGCCTCCTCGGCCTGGATTGGCCGTATGCGCTGCTTCCGGCACGTCATCGCGTGAATGAGCGGCGTGGCCGGCTAGCGCGAGTTCACGAACGTACTTGGCCGGGTCATTCTGAAACTCCGACCGGCATCTCGCCGAGCAGAAGTAATAGATCTCGCCTTTGTATCCGGCGCTCTCGGTCGTAGTCGCCGGGTCGACGCTCATCCCGCAGACAGGGTCCCGGACCAGCTTCGCGCTTTCTGCCGGTCGGCGGGCGTGAGCGCGCAGCATTTCGAGGCCCCCAGTGGTCACGAACCGCCACGCCAGGATCGCCATGAGGATCAGAAAGGCGATGTCGAGGAAGGTCGTGTAGTTCCACGATGGCCGCGTTTCGAAGACCGCGACGTGATGATTCGTCGGCGCCAGGCCCAAGAGCTGGAAGGCGCCTCCGACCAGGAAGCCCGCCAGCGCCATCGCCGCGTAGGAGACGCCAAGCAGGTACAGAGACGTCCGCCCGCCGTAGTACTTTCGATAGATGTTGAGGATGGGCAGGATGATCAGGTCGGCGAAGATGAAGCTGATCACGCCGCCAAAGCTGATGCCGCCGTTCCAGAGGACCGCGGCCAGCGGGACGTTGCCGACCGAACAAACGAAGCTGAGCATGGAGATCACGGGGCCGATCAGGGGTCCCCAGAACTCGTTCAGCGTCGGGTGATCGGTCAGGAAGAGGGCCTGCCACCAACTGTTCGGTACCCACGCCGCCAGCGCGCCGGCGATGAGGAAGCCCAACGCGAGGTCGGTGTACAGCGCGTACAGGTCCATGTAGAACGCGTGCGATACGGCTGTGAACGCCTTGGCCGAGAAGAGCCGGGAGAGAAATGGTCCGTCGGTGATCGAAACGTCGTGCTCGCCATGGGCCTCGTGAGTTGAACCAAAGATGCCGCGGTCGGCCTGGCGTTTGGCCGTTTCCAACATCCGCTGGCGCAGCGTCAGCTTGAAGAGGATCCAGATGATCACCGCCATCAGGAGGCCGCCGGCGAACTCGGCGGCCACGAACTGCCAGCCCAGAAGGATGAGCAGGACAAGCCCGAGCTCGAACACCAGGTTCGTGGAGGCGAACTCGAAGATGATGGCGTTGACGAAGCTGGCTCCTCTTCGAAACAGGGCTCTTGCCACCGCCACCGCGGCGTAAGAGCAGGAAGAGCTGGCGGCGCCGAAGCCGCAGGCGAGGACGAAGCCCCTCAAATTGGGCCTCCCGAGCGCGCCGGCCACAGCCCGCTTCGAGACGACCGTCTGGATCATCGCCGAGAGCAGGAAGCCGAAGGCGAGCGGCCAGAGGACCTCCCACAACATGAACAGGGAGATCTGAAGCGCGTGCACAACGGCATTGATGACGACCATCGGCTAGCTGCGAACGAGCCGCTCGACCGCCTGATTGAGCTCGCGCACCTTCGCCGCCCCCCTGCCCGACTGGATCGCCTCAGCTACGCAGTGCTCGGTGTGGTCGGCCAGGAGCTGGAGGGCGACACTTTCCAGGGCCGCTTTGGTTGCGTTGACCTGGGTTAGGACGTCGATGCAGTAGCGATCCTCCTCGACCATCTTTTGAATGCCGCGGACCTGGCCCTCGATGCGCCTGAGCCTGGTCTGGATGCTGCGCTTGTCTTTGGTGTAACCTGGCATGAGAACCATGATACCCACCCGGGGTATATATCCGCAATGAGCTCGACTTCGGTGGTCCTGCACGTGGGCGGGCTGCGCTTCGGAACGGAGAAGGCAGTAGTCGAGAAAGTCCTTGGCCGCCGGCCGGGGGTCATCGCGGTCTCTGGCAATCCCTCAGCGCAAACGGCGACCGTTGAATTCGACCCCGCCAGGACGAGCGTCGCAGAGCTCAGGCGGTGGGTATTGGAGTGTGGTTACCACTGCGCCGGCCAATCGGTCCCAGACCACGTGTGTGATGCGCTGGAAGAGCCGGCGGCCGTCATAGAAAGCCACGCGGGCGCCGGACATGCGATCCCAGCGCCCTCGCCGGCCGAGGCGATGGGCCACGGCGGGCATGCCGCGATGTCGATGGACGCCATGGTCCACGACATGCGAAATCGATTCCTGGTGGCGGCGATCTTCTCGGTGCCGATCCTGCTCTGGTCAGCCATCGGCAGGCAGGTTTTGCACTTTCCCCTTCCCGCTCCGTTCGGGCTGCGCGACGACGTCTTCCAACTGATCCTGAGCCTGCCGGTGATCGGCTACTCGGCGTGGATTTTCTTCGACGGTGCGGTGCGGGCCCTGCGGGCTCGCACCCTGGACATGATGGTCCTGGTCGCGGTGGCGATTGCCGCGGGCTGGCTTTATTCGGTTACGGTCACACTCCGCGGCGGCGGCGATGTGTTCTACGAGGCATCGACGGTGCTGGCCGCGTTCGTTTTGCTCGGTCACTGGTTCGAGATGCGGGCTCGAGGCGGAGCCAACGAAGCGATCCGCACCTTGCTCAACCTTGCGCCCCCGAGGGCGGCGGTTTTGAAGGATGGCCAGGAGACCGAGGTTCCGACTGCGGAGGTTCAGACCGGCGACCTGCTCATGATCCGACCTGGAGCCAAAGTGCCGGTCGACGCTGTGGTCGAGGAAGGAACCAGCGAGGTCGACGAATCGGTGGTGACGGGCGAGAGCCTACCGGTGTCGAAATCTGCCGGCTCCGCACTTATCGGCGGATCGATCAACAAGAACGGAACGCTGCGTGCGCGAGCATCGCGCGTCGGTTCCGATACCGCCCTGGCTCAGATCGTCAAGCTTGTGCAGGAAGCCCAGAACTCAAAGGCGCCTGGCCAGCAGCTGGCGGACCGCGCGGCCTTCTGGCTGGTGCTAGTCGCTCTGATCGGCGGCACGTTCACGCTGGCCGTGTGGCTGGCGGTCGGAAGACCGTTCGACGTCGCGATCCTATTTGCCATCACAGTGGTGGTGATCACCTGCCCGGACGCTCTCGGCCTGGCCACACCGACCGCGATCATGGTCGGCAGCGGTCTAGGCGCCAAGCGCGGAATCTTGTTCAAGAACGCCGCCGCCATCGAGGCGGCAGCCCGAATCCAGGTCGTCGTCATGGACAAGACAGGCACGCTGACCGAGGGCGCGCCCAAGGTGACTGCAATCGAAACCGACGGCTGGCAGCAGGACGAACTGCTTGCTTTGGCTGCCGCAGTGGAACGCGAGTCCGAGCATCCACTCGCCAAGGCAATCGTCGACCGGGCTGGCGGCTCAGGGCCAACGCCTCAGGCGGCCACCGAGTTCCAGAACGTGCCCGGCCATGGCGCAATCGCCACGGTCGACGGCCACCGGGTTGCCGTCGGAAACATGCGGTTGATGGAGCGCGAGGGCGTCAGCCTGAACGGCCTCGGTGCCAGGCGCGAGCAATTGTCGGCTGAGGGCCGCAGCGTGGTCGTGGTCGCCGTCGATCGTCGCGCGGCTGGCCTCATAGGGATCAGCGATGCGCCTCGGCCCACCGCAGAGGCAGCGGTCGCGGCATTACATAAGGAAGGAATCTCGGTCGTGATGCTGAGCGGGGACAATCGGGCCACCGCTGAGCGCATCGGGCACGAGCTCGGCATCACTGACGTGATCGCCGAAGTCCTGCCTGGCGACAAAGCCAGCAAGATCAAAGAACTACAGCTCGGGGGAAAGATTGTCGCGATGGTCGGCGACGGCGTCAACGATGCTCCCGCGCTGGCCCAGGCGGATCTCGGCATAGCCATCGGCGCGGGTACCGACGTGGCGATCGAGACTGCCGACGTGGTGCTGATGCGCTCGGATCCGCTCGACGTGGCGACAGCGGTGACGATCGGGCGCGGAACGCTCCGTAAGATGCGTCAGAACCTCGGCTGGGCGGTCGGCTACAACGCGGTCGCGCTCCCGATCGCAGCCGGAGTATTCGAGCCAGCTTTCGGTTTGGTCCTTCGGCCGGAGATCGCCGCGCTCTCGATGTCGGGTTCGAGTCTTCTCGTGGCGGTCAACGCCCTCTTGCTCAAACGCCTCCACCTACCGGCCGCGCAAATGGCGGGGAGCACCCGATGAGCGCGTCGGAGTCGGAGAGTTCTGCCCTGGTCGCTGCCATCGGTCGCGTCGAGACCGATCGCGCGAGCCGACATCTCATCGAGGTGTGCAAGCACGCGAGCAAGATGCAGACGCACTTCCATCAGATGCGATCTCATGGCGCCGCACAGCACAATCCTCCCGAGATTCAGCACGTCGAATGGTCCGATGTCGACGGACTAATCCGCTTGCGCTGGGGGCGTTGCACACTTCGAGCCACCGCGGATGCTTTGATCCTGCGAGTCGAAGCTCCTGATCAGGAAAGCCTGCGCCAGCTACGGGATTTCATTGCCCACCGCATCGAAACCATCGGTAGCCGCGACCGCCTCGAGGTACGCTGGCAAGGGTCAGAAAAAGCGGAGACAGAGCCTGGCCAGACGAACACCGACTGACACCCAGGGCCGATATCAGCT
>DATEGL010000076.1:0-2693 GCA_035280145.1 Candidatus Dormiibacterota bacterium
GCCGGGCGCTACATAGACCCCGCAGATGCGTGGCCCGCGCCGCTTGACCCGAACTTCACAGGCGCCGGTCGGTGCCTGACAGACGTCGAGGGCCGCTTTCGATTCGTCACGATCAAGCCCGGACCATACCCATGGCGCAACCACCACAATGCCTGGCGTCCGGCACACATCCACTTCTCCGTCTTCGGACCCCAGATCGGCAGCCGGGTGATCACGCAGATGTATTTTCCCGGTGACCCGCTGATCCCGCTGGATCCCATCGTGAGCTCGATTCCAGATGCCAAAGCCCGCGAACGATTGATGGCGCGCTTCGACCTCGACACGACCGTACCCGAATGGGCCAACGGTTACCGGTGGGACATCGTGCTGCGCGGGCACACCGCCACACCACGCGAGGCGTAGGGCATCAGCCGCAGCGGTTAGACATCGAGGTCGAAGAAGACCGTTTCGCGGTCGCCCTGGAGGTGAATGTCGAAGCGTAGCTTCCCGGAATCCTGCTGGGCCACAAGAGTCGCCCGCCGTTCGCGTTCACGAATCCTCTCCAGAACCGGATCCTTGGCGTTGGCGGCTTCCTCGTCCGGGAAGTACATGCGGGTCAGCACGTGCCGCAACAGGCCACGTGCGAAGACCGTCACGTTGTAGTGGGGGGCCTGGCCGGCGTTGCCGGGCCTGGCGTCCGGCGTCGGCTTGACCAGCCTGAAGTGGAATGCGCCTTCGGAGTCGGTCCTGCAACGGCCGAACATATTGCCCTGCCACATCTCGATCAGCGCGTCGGAGACGGGCTCGCCGGCCCCGTCAAGCACCTGGCCTTCGAGCCTGATTGCACCGGGCGCGTCCCTACCAACGAGCTCCGGACCATCTGGAAACGGGAGCGCGAATCCGAAAAAGGGACCGACCGTCTGCGACGGTGTGATCCCAGGCTCGCTGACATGGGCCTTCATGAACCCAACCAGCTTATGCACCACCTCGAATCAGAGTTCGGTCACCAGCCCAGGCGTGACGCGCTGGAATGCCTCTGCGAACCGGACGCCGGGGCTCGCACCGAAGTAACGCGCCTGCAGCGCGCGCTGCTCCGCGCGCTGGCGATAGTGGTCGCGGAGGTACGACTGCGCAGCCATGGCCGCCATCGCCGCGTCCTTGCGCTCCGCCACTTCGGTGAAGTCTATGAAGGTGTCGGGCTTGAACCCACATAGCTCCGGATGATGAGGTTCGAACAGGTACATGCGCGGCGGCGGAATCGTGTGGAAGGCGCTGGCGACACCGGCCGCACCGATCGCCAGCTTGCGCGCTCGGTCGGCGGCCGCGCTGGCGACTGGATGGTCGGGGTTGAACGGGTCGATCGGGGTGTGCGTGATGAGAACTTGCGGGACTACGGCGCGCATCAGATCGGCCAGCCGCTGCAGCGCCTCGGACGGCACCTCGAGCGGGTAGTCACCGAGGTCGAAGCCGACCAGCTCAGCCCCGACCGCGGCCGCCGCCGCCATGCATTCCTGGCGTCGGATGCGCTTCACGTCGTCGAGCGTCTGGCCAGGCTGCTTCCAGAGATCGCCGGACTCCCCTCGCTCGCCGTAGGAAAGGGCGACGACCGTCGCCTGCCATCCCCTTGTCGTGTGGAGAGCGATCGTTCCCGCGGAGCGCCAGACGAAGTCGGCCGCGTGAGCGCCGACCACAAGCATCGACCTCGACCGGCCGCCGGCCCCGGCGATGGGCGCGCTCACCGCAGGCCATCATAAAGTCGACCAGCTGATCGCCCCATTGGACAGCCATCCCCGCCCTCCATAGGATTGAGCCTTGGCGTGAGCGGCAGGTCGTGGAGATCCGGGGACAGCGCGCGGGCCGAATTCCCGCGGTCCAAGATCTCAGCCGCCGTCTAGTTGGAGGCGGTGCTGCTTGCGGCGCGCGGAGTGTCGGTGGCCTACGGCCGTTTCGTGGCAGTCGACAACGTGGACCTGGAGGTCCGCGAGGGAGACCTCCACGCCCTGGTCGGGCCAAACGGCGCGGGTAAGACCACGCTGCTCAACGTTATGGGGGGTCAGCTGCTGCAGACGTCCGGCGTAGTCGAGTTCATGGGCCGGCCGCTTGGACGAACGACGCCACACCAGCGCGCTCGGTTGGGTATCGGACGCTCGTTCCAGCTGACCTCGTTCGTGTCGGGCTTCAGCTGTTTCGAAAACGTCGTCCTGGCGGTGGAGGCCAGGCATCCGATTCCGGCCATGCTTCGCCTGCGTTCGGGCGACGAAGATCTCGTCCGCGCGCGTGAGCTGCTCGAACTTGTCGGTCTGAGCTCGGTCGCCGACGCTCTGGCTGAAGAGCTCGGCCACGGGCAGCAAAAGCAGCTCGAGGTGGCGATTGCCCTCGGCCGGGGACCGCGCCTTTTGCTCCTTGACGAGCCGACGTCGGGATTGACCGAGCACGAGCGCAACTCGCTCGGTGCATTGCTGCGGCGCGTTGGCGAGCGTTCCACGATCGTCATGGCGGAGCACGATGTCGACTTTGTCCGCCGAACAGCGACTCGTGCCACCGCGTTCAACCACGGTCGGAAGATCGCCGAAGGCACTCCGGACCAGGTCTTCGACGACCCGGTGGTGGGGGAGGTCTTCCTCAGGGGAGCAGCCGTTGCTTGAGCTGCACGACCTCCATGCTTACTACGGCCGGAGCCATGTCCTGCAGGGCGTATCGCTTGACGTCGGCAG
>DATEGL010000077.1:0-3511 GCA_035280145.1 Candidatus Dormiibacterota bacterium
GTGATCACCAACGACAACGTCACCGCCAAGGTCAACGCCGTCATCTACTTCCAGGTCGTCGACGCGCGCAAGGCGGTCGTCCAGGTCCTCAACTACATCAACGCCACCTCGCAGATCTCGCAGACGACGCTGCGCGCCGTACTCGGTCAGTCCACGCTCGATGAGCTCCTGGCCGAGCGGGACAAGATCAATCAGAACCTGCAGAAGATCATCGACGAGCAGACCGAGCCGTGGGGCATCAAGGTCGCAGTGGTCGAGATCAAGGACGTGGAGCTGCCGACCACCATGCAGCGAGCGATGGCCAAGCAGGCAGAAGCCGAGCGTGAGAAGCGGGCGAAGATCATCAACGCCGACGGTGAATTCCAGGCCTCGCAGACACTGGCCAACGCAGCGCACGTGATCTCGTCCCAGCAGGGCGCCTTGCAGCTGCGGTTCCTGCAGACGATGGTCGAGATCGGGGCCGAGAAGAACACGACCGTGATCATGCCCCTGCCCATCGAGCTGATCCGGCCGCTGCTTGGCGGCACCCCTGACGGCGCGGCAACCGTTGCGGCCGAGAAGGGCGACAAACCCGCCTGACGCCACACCTTCCCCTCGACGCCTCGACCGCCCTGGTCGAGCTGACGCCGCTGCCGCTGGTGATCATTGCCAACACAGCCGTCGGCAAGCGGTGGGCCGGACACGCGGCCGAGATCCTGTCGGGTGTTGCGGGAGGCTTGATCGCGCTGCTCGGTTTGGCCGACCTCGCCGGGGCCCGCGTTCTGGTTCAGGCGTCCGGACCCACCTACCAGCTGGCTCTCGACTGGACGGTCATCGCCACCGGCCTGGCGGCGGCCGCGATCGCGTCACGCCCAGTCCGGCGACAGCTCGCCCAGTGGGTGCCGATCGATCCCGACAGTCCCATTCACGCTCTGGCGCTGGCGTTGACCGTGATCCTGTTTGGGATAGACGTGGCAGTGATCGCGTTCACGGACGTCCTCGCCGCCACCAGCGGCACCCCACCGCTCACGATCACCGACCTCGTGTACCAGGAGGCTCCTTTCCTCGTGTTCGCGTTGGTTGGCGTTGGCCTGTTCATGCGCCGCGAACTACCCGACACGGCCAGGCGGCTTGGTGTTGTGGTGCCCGTCTGGTGGCAGATCGCGCTGGCCCTGGCCGCAGCCGGAGTGTTCTTCGCATTTGCTCAGGGCATGGACGGCCTGGCCCACGCGTGGACGCCCGGCATCGCGCACCGGGTCGACGACGCCACCAACCACGTGTTTGGCCAACTGGAGAACCCGGTTGGCATCGTCGCCCTCGCGGTGATTCCCGGAATCTGTGAGGAGCTGCTGTTCCGGGGCGCGCTCCAGCCGAGGATTGGCATTCTCGCCACTGCCCTTCTCTTCACGTCGATCCACACCCAGTACGCGCTGTCCCTCGATGCGGCCGCGGTGTTTGCGATCGCTCTGGGCCTGGGCGCGCTGCGCAGGTATACCAACACCACCGCTTCGTGCACCTGTCACGTCACCTACAACCTGTTGGTTGGCGTCGGTGTCGGTGGAACCCTCTTGGGCGCGGCCGTCGCCGTCGAGGCGGCGCTGATCGGGATCTCCGCCTACGCGATATGGAACAATCGACGCCGCACCGCGCTCGTCCAGCCTTAACAACCTGGCTGTTCAACCCAAACGACCCAGCATAGAATTCCGCTCAATGACCCCAGATGTAGCATCAGTCTCCGAGGCCAAGCCCAACATATTGGCCACCACAACGGCTCCGGTAGTCGCGGTGGTGAACCAGAAGGGCGGGGTGGGCAAGACGACCACGGCCATCAACCTGGCCGCGGCCATGGCCGAGGTCGGACACTCGACCCTGCTGGTCGACCTCGACCCGCAGGCGAACTCGACCTCGGGCCTGGGCCTCGATGCGGCGCGCGCGCGGCGCAGCGTCTACCACCTTCTCACCGGCGAGGCGACTGTGGCGGACGTGATGCAGCCGACCGGCGTGAGCGGCCTGAGCCTGGTCCCATCGCACATCGACCTGGCCGGCGCCGAGGTCGAGCTGGCCTCGGCCGCGGATCGTGAACATCTTCTGCGCAAGGCGCTGGAACAGAATCCGCCGGGCATCGAGCTCGTCCTAGTCGACTGTCCCCCGTCCCTCGGCCTGCTCACGCTCAACGCGCTCGTCGCCGCGACCAGCATGCTGATTCCCACGCAGTGCGAGTACTTCGCGCTCGAAGGTCTTCGACATCTCATGTACACCCACCAGCTCGTGCGCTCGCGCTTGAATCCAAAGCTGGCGATCGCGGGGATCCTGATGACGCAGTTCGACGGACGCACGACCCTCGCCTGGGATGTGCTGGACGCTGTGAAGCGCACGCATCCACATCACCTGCTCGAGACGCTGATCCCACGCAACGTCCGTTTGAGCGAAGCACCCAGCCACGGCAAGTCCGTGATCGAGTACGACCCCACATGCCGAGGCGCAGCCGCGTACCGCGCGCTCGCGAAGGAGCTGCTAGAACGATGAGCCAGACTCGCCCACGCGGACTCGGTCGTGGACTCGAAGCCCTCATCCCAATGTCGCGCGAGGGCGAGGCCCTGGTCCCGCAGATGATCGCCATCGACCAGATCCAGCCCTCGCGTCAGCAGGTGCGTGCACGTTTCGATGCCGAGCCTCTCGGCGAGCTCGCGGAATCCATCCGCCTGCACGGAGTGCTGCAGCCGCTTCTCGTCCGACCGCTTGCGGACGGCTATGAGCTGATCGCAGGTGAGAGGCGGTGGCGCGCCGCGCGATTGGCCGGGCTGCAGAACGTCCCCGCCGTGGTGCGTGGCGACGCCGGCAACGATGAGCAGCTTGTGCTCGGTCTCATCGAGAACCTCCAGCGAACGGACCTCGACCCGATCGAAGAAGCACGCGGCCTGCGCCGGCTCATCGAGGAGTTCGGGCTGACCCACGAGGAGGTTGCGATGCGCCTTGGCAAGCATCGCGTCTCCGTCACGCAGTCGCTGCGCCTTCTCGGCGGGTGCCCTGCGGTGCAGTCCGCGGTCGCGTCGGGCGTGATTTCCGCGGGCCACGCCCGCGCGCTGATCGTCCTGGCGGGCCAGGCTACGCAGGAGCAGGGACTGAAGGTCGTGATTGCCAAGCACCTTTCAGTCCGGCAGACGGAGAACTGGGTGCGGACATACCGGCCCCAGCGCAGAAGGCACCGCGAGTCGTCCGTCGAGCTGGGCGCGATCGCGGCCGACATCGAGTCGAGCCTTGGGGTGCCCGTGAAGCTCACCGGAAGTTTCAATCGGGGCGTTCTGGAAATCCGTTACTCGAGCCGCGAGGAGCTGGAACGGGTCTGCGCTAAGCTCGTCTCCTAAAAGCTGATGGCGGCCCAACACCAACAAGCGGCTGGCGCCGCCTCGACTGAACGTTCCGCGGGCTCTTCGCTGCTCCGCGAAGTGGCCGAGGTGGTCGTGCTCGCAGTCATCCTCTACATCGGCATCAGCTTCGTCATCCAGGCCGTGCACGTCGAAGGCCTCTCGAT
>DATEGL010000078.1:0-14729 GCA_035280145.1 Candidatus Dormiibacterota bacterium
AAGCTGCAGCGTGTGTAGCGTCGGCGATCTTCTCGTTCGTTCATTGCTTCCTGCTTTGTGTCCTTACGGCGATGCCGGCGCCGGGGGATTATGGCCCCAGAGAATCTCGTTGGCAAGGCTTATACATTCGCTGCAGATAAACACCCCAGGCCCGGCGACCAGTCGAATCCCTCTTTCGCCTTGCTCCTTGTCGCAGAACGAGCACCTCGGTCGATGCCTCTTGACCTCGTCGCGCTTGGTCCTGCGTCGGAAGATCATCCGGCGGCTACCTTTTCCTTGACCTTCTCGCCGTCTTCCGACTTGACCTTCTCACCGGGCTTGGTCGGGGTGAGGATGATGTCGTCGATCAGCCCGTACTCCTTGGCGGCCTCGGAAGTGAGGAAGTAGTCGCGCTCGGTGTCCTGAGTCACCTTCTCGATCTTCTGCCCGGTGTGCCGGGCGAGGATCTGGTTCAGCTGCTCGCGGGTGCGCAGGATCTCCTTGGCGTGGATCTGGATGTCGGTCGCCTGGCCCTGCATGCCACCCCATGGTTGGTGGATGAGGATGTTGGCGTGGGGCAGCGCGTAGCGCTGGCCGTGGGCGCCGCCTGCGAGCAAGACCGCCGCCATCGAGTAGGCCATGCCGATGCAGATCGTCGATACAGGGGGCCGGATGTACTGCATCGTGTCGTAGATCGCGAGGCCTGCGGTCACCTGCCCGCCGGGGCTGTTGATGTAGAGCGCGATCTCTTTCTCCGGGTCCTCCGACTGTAGGAACAAGAGCTGCGCCACGACCAGGTTGGCGACCTGATCGTCGATCGGGGTGCCGATGAAGACGATGCGCTCTTTGAGGAGTCGGGAGTAGATGTCGAAGGCCCGCTCGCCGCGCCCCGTGTTTTCCACAACCATGGGCACGAGGTAGCTGGACGGGCGCTGGATTTCGTTCATCTGTGGCACAAGGGTCATTCTAGACACCGGTCGCCGGGATTCAGTCAAGCCCGGCCACCTGGACGAGCTTGTCCAGGACTCGCCTCCGCCTCAACCGCGAAGCAAAGTACCGCCTTCCGGTCGGGCTTTTCTTCAGCTCGGCGACCTGGCCTTTCAGCTCGTCGTCGGCGCCGGCCTGCTCTTCCAGGAAAGCCAGCACCTCGTCGTTCGACGGCTCCAGCCCTTCGCGGCGGGCGTACTCGGCCAATACGAGGTCGACCTTCAACCGCGCCTCCGCGTCGGGGCGTTGGGCTTCCATCCATTCCTCCACCGTGCGGCCGAGATACTGGAGGTAGCGATCAAGCTTCAGGCCCTGGCGGTTGAGGCTGCGCTCGAGGGACTCGAGCTCGCTGGTCAGCTCACGGTCGACAAGCGCCGGCGGGACCTCGACGGATGAAGCATCGACCAGCGCCTTGACGACCGCCTGTTCGCGATCGATCCGCTCCACGGCCTCGGCCGACTCCTCCAGCTGTTCCCGCACCGCCTTGCGGTACGCCTCGACGGTTTCCTGCTTGCCGTTGGTGAGGCTCTTCACCAGCGCGTCGTCCAGGGGAGGCAGGACCTTTTCCTTGACGCCGCGCACCGTGGCGCGGATCGTGGCCTGCTTGCCGGCCAACTCCGAGTTGTTGTAGTCGGCCGGGAAGCTGACGCTGACGTCGCGCGTCTCATCGACAAACGTTCCTGGCAGCGCCGCGACCAACTCCGGCAACAGCACACCTTCTTTGACCTCGGCCTCGGTCGACTTTCGTGACTCCGACTCGACGCGTGTGCCGTCGACCTCGACCTCGATGTCGATGACTGCGATGTCGCCGACGCGCACCTCACGCTCGACCGGTGTGATCTCGGCCATGGGCTCGCGGATGTCTTCGAGGCGTCGCTCGAGCATCTCGTCGGTGACCTCATGCGTGTGGTCCGGGGGCTCGACCTTGAGCGAGGCCACGTCGGCGAGAGTGATCTCGGGCATGACGCTGATCGTGGCCTTCAGCCGGGCCGGCTTCCCGCGCTCCAGCTCCAGCACCTCGACGTCGGGATTGTCGATGGGGTCGATTGACTTCTCGGTCAGCGCCTGCTGCACCACCTCCGGCACCATGGTCTCCACGACCTCTTCGCGGAGGACGGCAGGCCCGAGTCGCGCCTCGACAAGTGCTCGCGGTGCGCGACCAGGGCGAAAGCCCTCGATCTTCGCGCGCGAGGCGAGCCGGTTGAGCACCCGGTCGTAGGTCGCGTTAACGACTTCGGCGGGGACTTCGATGGTCATGCCGACCTGGCTCTTCGGCAGGCGCTCGGTCACGACTGACAACGGCTCGGGCACGAGCCCGAATTCTACGGTCGCCCCGAGCTCAGATCAGTGGCAGGGCGGCAGGACCGACGGCGTCGGGCACGGCGGGGGCGCCAGCACCGGCCCACCCGGGTCCGGCGGCACCACCGGCGGCGTGTACGACGGGGTCGGGCTTGGCGGGTTGTCGCCGGGGAGCTTGTCGATGTGCGTCGTGTCGGCAAGGAACCAGCTGTTGTTCGCGCCGCCGACGACGCCAGGCGGCGGCGTGTACCAGCGGTCGCCGGCAATGCCGTCCAGCGCAGCCGACACGAACGCGTGCACGCCGGGCGAAGCGACGAACACGCCGTCCGACCCGGCGATCATGGTGTGGCTGTTGTCCTTGATGTCGCCCACCCAGAGCCCGACCGCGAGGTCGGGGGTGAAAGCGATGGTGACCGCGTCCTTGAAGTTGTCTGTCGTGCCGGTCTTGGCGGCCACGATGCGGTCCCTCCAGTGCAGCGCGCTGTTGCAGCCGAAGATCATGCAGCGGTTCTGATCGTCGGCCATGATCTGGGCCATGATGTAGGCGACCGCGGGGTCGATGACCAGCTTGGCGCGCTGGTCGTCGTGTGTCTTGTACAGCACGTTGCCGTGCGAGTCGGTCACCTGCAGGACGGCCTCGGGGGTGTGGTAGACGCCCTTGTCCGCGTAGGTCGCGATCCCGTTGACGTGCTCGAGCAGGGTGATCGGGTAACCACCGAGTGTCACCGACGGGCCGTACTCATCGGCCGGTGCGTTGGCGTCGTAGCTGACGGCACCCGTGGCGTCGACCGAGACGTAACGAGGTCGAACGTTGAGGCTGCGCATCCACGACAGCACGGCTGGGACCCCGATCGACAGCTCGACCTTGACCGCGGCGATGTTGAGCGAGTTCCCCATCGCTTTCTTCAGCGGCAGCACGCCGTGCGATTTGCCGTCGTAGTTGTAGAACTTGGTGGTGCTGTACGCGTCCTTGTAGATAAGCGGGCTGGGCCCGTCGTACACCGGCGTGTCGACCGTCGCCGCGCGAGCGTTGATGACCGCGCCGTACGTGTACGGCTTCATCGAGGAGCCCATGTTGCGGGGAATGGTCGTGTAGTTGATCTGGCCGCCGTCCGAGTTGTAGTTCGGCGATCCGACCATCACCCTGATGTATCCGTCGGTCGGCTCGATGGCGACTAGGCCCGAGGAAAGGACGCCGTTGCGGTCGCGATATAGGTTTGCCGACAGGTTGTCGGTTACAACCGTTTCGCCGATCTGCTGCATGTGCCAGTCGAGCGTGCTCTTGACGTTGAGCTGCTGGATCCCGGGCTGAAAGCCAAGTTGACGCAGCTCGGCGAGCACGTAGTCGACGAAGTGCGGCGCCTTGAACGTGTTGGTCGGCGCGAAGAGCTGGAGCTTTTCGGCGACCGCCTTGTCCATGTCCTCCTGCGAGATGTAGTTGGAGCGGACCATTGCGCGCAAGACCTCGGCCTGGCGCAACTTGGCGGCGTCGTAGTGCAGCACGGGATTCCACTCGGTCGGCGCCTGGGGTAGTCCGGCCAGCATCGCTGCCTGCGCCAGGCCCAGCTTGGAGGCGGGGATCTGGAAGTAGCTCTCGGACGCGGCTTCGATGCCGTAGGACTGCGAGCCGTAGAAGCTCTTGTTGAGGTAGAGCTCCATGATCTGGTCTTTGCTGTAGGTCTGGCTCAGCTCATATGCCAGAGCCAGCTCCCTGATCTTGCGGCCGTAGGTCTGATCCGGGGTCAGGAACTGCTGCTTGGCCAGCTGCTGTGTGATCGTGCTGCCGCCGCCCACCACGTGGCCGGCGCGCAGGTTATCGAAGGCGGCGCGGATGATGCCCGCCAGGTCGATGCCCGGGTTGCTGTAGAAGCCCTTGTCCTCGATGGCGACCGTCGCCAGGATCGCGATCTGGTTGACGTCCTTCAGCTTGACCGCCACTCGGTGGTCGCCCTGGTTGCCAACGTCGGCCAGCTTGATGGTGCCGCTGTAGTCGGTGATGACGGTGTCCCCGGCGAAGGTCGCGCTGTCCAGGCCCTGGATCGACGGCAGGCTGTCGAAAAACGACTGGGCGTATGCGTCGGCTGCCAAACCGATGACGAGGAGCACCGCGAGCACAACACCAAGGCCACGCAGGAGCGCCGTCCTGCGCATTTTCTGGCCGATCGGCGACCACGCGGCGTGGATCCGCGCTCGAGGACTGTGTCCCCCCTTTGTCTTTATCCGCTCAGGACCGTTTCGAGCCATTCCGTGCGTGGGGGTGCGCAGGAATTCTACGCTTCCCGGTCTTCTCCAACGACGATGACGGTGGGAGGGTTACGCTGCAGCCGGGAAAGCAGGCTTTCCGCCGCCAGCTCGTACTCGTCCGCCGAGACTGCCCGCAGCAAGAAAATAGCGGCGACGTATACGACGAAGCCGAGCGGCACGGTGAGAAGAATCGACAGTGAGCTCAACGGATAGACCACCACTCCCATGATCAGTCCGGCAAGCACGATCTTCCATCCGATGGTTACCACTGGCAGTCGCAGCTCCGGCCGCTTGAGCTGCACGAACCACCACCCGAACGCACACAGTGCCGCCTCTGTCACGACGGTGGCAACGCTGGCTCCGATGTAACCGGCGAACGCGATCGCAACGAGGTTCAGAAGGACCGCGACTCCGGTCGCGAGGCCGGTCGCCCACGCGTTGAGGCCCTGCCTGTTCGTCGCGTTGAGCATCGCGTAGAACGCGGAGTTCGCGAACAGGAAGACGATGCCGAACGCCAGGATGCGCAGCGCGGGCTCGGATTGGGCGAAGTGGCCGGAGCGATTGAAGATCTGGTTGATCGGATGGACGAGGACGAAAGTGCCGACGGTGAGGGGCCATCCAAGCAGCACCAGAACTTTGAAGAATCGTTCGTAGGCGAGCTTCAGTCGAGCCGGGTCGCTGACGAAGTAGACACCGAGCAGCGGATACACCACGGTCTGGATCGCAAGCGGTATGAACTGCAGCGCTTCAAACGGCTTGTACGCCAGCGTGTACCAGCCGACCTCGGCGAACGAGCGCAGCTGCTGAAGGATCACAAAGCCGGCGCGAAAGTAGACGTTGGTGAGAAAGAACGTCAGCGCGAAAGGTACGGCGAGCGGCAACCAGCTGCGGATGAGGTTCAGGTCCAGGCGAAGTCGGATCCGTCCCAGCTTGAAGGCCCGAATGACGACCAGGCAATAGACGATCGTGAAGGTGTATGACGCCGCATAGGCCCACACGTAGTAGGCGACGCCCGAACTTCGCCGCGCGCCGAGCACGATCAAGGCGGCCTGGACGACCGTCTCGACGACGATTGCGATGGCGTCGAACTCCGCCCGACCGACCGAATAAAAGGTGTTGCGCAGCAAGCTCGCGTAAGCGGTCGCGATCAGCAGCGCGCAGCCCGGCACGATAAGCGATTGGAGGTGAGCGCCCAGGCCCAGCGCCACGGCGAAAACAAGCGCCGACGCGGCGGCAAGGCCGACGCGGAAGACGATCAGCGTGCCCAGGTAATCGCCAAGCTCGTTGCGATTGCGCGCGGCCTCCCGCGTGTACAGCGACTGGAACCCCAGGTCGCCGATGACGGCGACCAGGCCGGAGTAGGCGATCAGGGTCGTGTACTGGCCGTAGCGCGTGTCTCCCAGCGCATTCGCCAGGACAATCACGACGACCAGCGAGATGACCCGCGAGACCGTGCGCGCGGCGAGGATGAAAACCGAGTTGCTGACTGCTCGGGTGCCGAGCTGTGCGGCGGCGCCTCCGGCGGTGTCAGACACGCCGGAAGTCTAGTTCTCGTGTCTCGACCCCTGGAAGCCGGACCCGAGCATGAGGATTGAGTGGAGCTTCAGGCAGGATTCATTCCGGACGTCACCTGGCATCAACCGCCAGACGCCGCCAGACATCGTGTGCAACGGAGGGGGCTCCGCGGGGGAGGCCTGCTTCCCCCGCGCCTTGGGGATTGAGGTGGTAAACCGCGTTCTATACTTCGAATCCCCTCCCGATGGCGCAACCTTTCGTGCCCGAGCTCGGTTGTAGTTAAGCGATGCTCGGCGCTCTGAAGTGGTTCGTGGGACTCGGGCTGGTGGCGGCGGTCGGAATCGCGGCCGGGATCTATTTCGCGTTCTTCGGCGCGGGCCCGCAGGTCAGTTACGTGACTCCGGACCTCGTTCCGATCGACGCCAGCACCGTCCAGCCAAGTGACCAGCCGCCCGTGAACCTGCCGACGGCCGTGATCCTCCCAGTGCCGTTCACCCCCCAGGCCCCTCTGGGGAACTGGGCCGATCGACAGCACACCTGCGAGGAGGCAAGCCTGGTGATGGTGGACCGCTACCTGCACGGCGACCATTCAGGCAGCCTGATCGACCCTCACACCGCGGACGCCGCGATCAATCAGGTCACGACCTGGAAGCCGGCGCAGGACCTGACCACGCTGCAGGTCGGCCAGCTGGCCCAGAAATACATGGGCTGGGCATACAAGATCCTGCCCGCAGACCGGCTCAACATGAAGCAGCAGCTGTCGCTGGGCCGCCCGCTGATTTTTGGCGTGCGCACGCACGGCCTCGGCAACCCGCGGTACCCCGGCTACTCGAATCACTACGAGCAGGCCGGATGGTCGGTGTCGCATTACCTGGTCGTCGCCGGTTACGACGACAAGGACACATACGTCCTCAACGACCCCGGCCTGACTTACGGCCATGGGTACCACATCAGCTACGACCAGCTGATGCACGCGGTCGACGATCTGGACCAGGCTTACCCGGACCTGAATAGCGGCAGGGTATTCGTCGTCCTCGCGCCGTTCGCGAGCGCTTCCTCTTAAGCGAAAACTATCGCTTCGTTGAAGTCTGAATAGCCGGCCTCGAAGGCCGCCTTGCTGATCCAGTACTGGCCTCGGATCGGGTCGTTGACCAGCACCTCGCCCGGGCTCACACCGACGACCGTGTAAACGTGCGACGCGTAGACCGGACCGATCCACGGGATCCACTGCCCGTCGAAGCTCAGATAGTCGCGACGCGGATGCCATGCCCAGTCCCAGGTCGAGAACGCCACCACCGGGTGCCCCGCGATGACGCGGGCGTAGATCGTCGCCGCGGACATCGAGCCGTACGCGATGATGCTCGCCCCGTGCGCGCGGGCTGCACGGACGAGCGGCGGGTAGAAAGTCCCGAATCCCGTGTAGTTGCTCTCACTCCCGTTAACGTTGCCGACGAAGGTCTCGTATGGGTTGCCCCAGCGGACGCGGCCATACGCGTCGACGTACATCCCGCGACGGTCAGCGCCGATCTCGGCCAAAATCTCGTCCTGGCTGAGGCTGATGCCCTGGTGCGAGAGGGCCATCGATGTCGCCGCCTCCTCGCAGCTCAAAGGGTGGTTCTGATAGATGAACGACACACCCGAGATGACGTGCGTCTGGCTCAAGACCACGTTGACGGCACTGTCCGCGTCGGCCACGATCTGCTGGCCGGTCGCGGTGATGGCGGCGAACTCGTTGACGCTCAGCGCGTTCGCGTACAAGAGGCGCGCCTTGCCGAGGCGGTCCTGAAACCCGGACAGGTCGATTCCGTACAGGCCCGCGACCCCGATCCCATCGGCGGCGCGCTGGAGGCTCTGCTGGGTGACGGCCGCCGCATCGAGCCGCCCCTGCAGGTTCACCTGCACCGACGTGAGTGAGCGCGTGAGGAACTCAGCGTGCGACAGGCGGCCGGACGGGCTCAGCTCGGCGTACGCGCCGGCTCGAGCGACCAGATCGCTCGCCGGGTCACTGCGGATGCCCATGGTCCGCGCCTGCTGCATCTGAGCCGCCACCGCGGCCACGGACGAGGCGATGCGCCGGTCGATCGGAATGAGTCGGGCCTCGGCGGTCCATTCGTCGCGAAGGACTGCGAAGTCGCCCGGCGTTCGGGCTTCGCCGTAGGCGTCCAGCCGCGCCTTGCGCTGCAGGCTGGTGTCCGGTGCGAGGGTCTTGTGCAGGGTGCGTTCGGCTGCCAGCGCGTCCGAACGGAAGCGATCCAGGTCGGCGCTCCAGATCGCGTCGGTGCGCGCCTGCCACGAGCCGATGACGTCGGCCCCGCCAGGCAGCCAGAACACGCCGCCTGCGCCGATCACGATCGATGCCTGGCTCGACGTCCATTCCTGCTCGAGCTCAGCGAGGTCGGCGTCGGGAATGCCCTGGTCCCGCATGACGGCCCATCGGGCGTGCAGGGACTGGGCCTTGGCCTGGAGCACATAAACGCTCGCCGAATCTAGAAGGCCGCCGCCGCCCAGCGCGGTAACGATGCTGACGAGCAGTGCGAGGGCGGAAAGCTTCTCCGGCCACCGGGGCCGCGCCTTTCCGAGTTTGAGCTGCACGATCGCTGGAGGCGCTTCGAGCAGACGAGCTGCGAAGGCGTCCTCCTCATGCTCGACCGCTATCACTGAAAAGTGGGACCGCTATGCATTTCGTACTGCTAACGACCTCACCCCGGGGCCCGCTCGCCGGCGCGAGCATACACCTCCCCTGGTTCAACCAGCCTCTCTTGACGTGTTCCTGGAAAGTGCACTCGCACGCCCGGCCTGCCCGGGCTTCCCAGCTCCCAGCCGGCGGCGTACAGACCGGCGGCTTCGCTCAGGTCGCGGGCGCTGGCGGTTGTGACCCCGTCTGTGAAAGTGAGCGTCTGGGTCCGGGTGCCCGGAAAACCCAGCCGCACCTCGCCGCCCGTTTTCAGGTTGTAGACGAAGTCGTCGAGGGAACCGGCATCGCTCCCCGCCACGAGCTCGGCGATCGATGGCAACTTGCCCGCCCGCATGGCCGCCTTGAGGTCGGCTCGTGACGTGCGCTCGGTCAGACGGCGACGCCGTCGCAGCTCAGTGAGCAGCAGGTCGCGCTCGCCACGCAGTGAGGCGAGATCTGCTTCCAGCGGGCGCATTCGATCCCGCAGCGTCGCGACCCGCCGCTCGATCTCGGCGGTGTCGAGCTCTTCCACAGCCGCTAAGTCTCGTGCTCGGCGGGGCGATTGCGGAAGGCCGCGAACAAACCCAGGTCATAGACGATCTTCAGGCCGCCACCCGCAAAAAAGGGAAGACCGAAGGCGGCCGCTCCGATGGCCAACCCGGTCAGCGGCGGACCAAACGCCTGCGCGACCCCGCGCACCGCACCCGTCACTGCCACCGCACCGGCGCGCTGAGCCGGCGGAACGATCGAGACCACGTACGCCTGCCGAGCGGGCACGTCCATCTGCGAGAGGGCAAAGCGAGCGAGCAGGAGCCCGACCGCCCAAGCAAGCGTCGGAGCCAGCGGCACGAGGAGCAGGAGCACGTTGCTGGGCAGGTGGGTGAAAACCATCGTCCTGATCAAGCCGATGCGGTCGCCGAGCCGGCCAGACGCCTCGTATGACAGGGCTTGCAGGACCGCGATGCCGGCGAACGTCGGGCCCAGGAAGTTCGGGCTGGCTCCGAACCGAACGTGCAGCCAGTACGCGATGACCGCGTTGGCGACGAAACCCCCACCTAGCGAGTCAAGGGCGAAGAGCGCCGACAAGCCAAGGAGCGGGCGGACCGATCCGAAGACCGGCGCCTGCTTCTCGGCTTCGACCCGTTGCGAGATGAGCCATGGCAGCGCGGCCGTGGTCAGGCCGATGCCGGCATAGAGAAAGAAGTAAGACCTGGGACTGGCCGCCACCGTCGCCGCCAGGCCGCCGGCGGCGTTGAACAGTCCGCCGAGAAGCGAATAGCGGCCAAAAGTGCGGTTGCGAAGCGTCGCGGGGATAGCTTCGGCCAGCATCGCCTGCTCGACTGATGCGAACGGGCCGAGGTCGATGCTGGCGGCTCCCAGCATTCCGGTCACGCCTGCCAGGACGAGCAGCACGGGTGAGGTCGCGAGGCTGAGGTCGAGGCCGGTCGCCGCCATCGCCAGGCCGGCCAGCGACAGCGTCGCACGCCGGCCGTAGCGCGCTGAGATCGCGGCTGAGACGAGGCCGGTGAGCGAGGCGGCGGCCAGTCCGATCCCGAGGGCAAGCCCGATGAGGCCCGGAGTCAGGCCAGCCCGCTCCAGGGCCAGAGAGACGAGCACCGCCGAAAAGCCAAACCCGAAGGCCCGAAGCCCCCTGGTCACGAGAAGCAAAGCGTTATCCCGCGGCACGCTCACCGAGTATTTCAACAGACGTGTTGATAAAACTCTTAGACTGGAGAGGATGGATTCCAGGCGGGATTCGATCCTGTCCTTTTTGAAGACCCACGGCCCCGCGACGCTGGGAGAGATCGCCGCGCACCTCGAGGTGTCCAAGCAGGGGGCGCTGCGCCATCTGGAGGCGCTCGAGACGTCGGGCCTGGCCGCCGCGGGCTCGGCGGTGCCGCACGGCCGAGGACGGCCGGAGCACGTCTACCGCCTCACCGACGCGGCGGGCGACCACTTCCCGGACGGCCACCGCGCTTTGACCAGCGAGCTCGTCGACTTCATGTCACACGAGCAGCTGAAGCAGTTCTTCGAGAAGCGCGCCGCCCGGCTCGAAGCCGAGTATGCGCCTCGACTCGCGGGCCTAGACTTTGACGCGCGAGTCCGCGAGCTCGCCCGCCTCGCTTCGGAGCATGGGCACATGGCCGAGGTGGTCGAGCTCGGTGACGGTGGACTCGCGATCCGCCACTGCAACTGCCCCATCCAGGACGTCGCGGCGCGGACCGGCCTGCCGTGCGTCAACGAGCAGCAGATGTACGAGCGGCTGCTGGGCACCGACGTGGAGCGGACGACGTGGATGGCCGACGCGGGCGACGACTGCACATACGTGATCGCCGGGCGCGCGCAGGGCGCACAACAAGGTAAGGAGAACGAGGGAGGAGTTCGTGGCTGATTTCGAGATCAACGACCTGTACGCGAGCGTCGAAGGACGGCAGATCCTGAAAGGCGTCTCGCTCGCCATCAACAAGGGCGAGGTCCATGCCGTGATGGGACCGAACGGTTCGGGCAAGTCGACGCTTTCGCACACGCTGATGGGTCACCCCGGCTACACGGTCGACGGCGGTACCGTCATGTTCAAGGGACAGAACATCCTCGACCTCGAGCCCGACGAGCGCGCCCGGCTGGGCATGTTCCTTGCGCTCCAGTACCCGGTGGTAGTGCCCGGTATCTCGATGGCCAACTTCCTGCGCACGGCACTCAACTCCAAGCGTGGCTACGACGGTAAAGACAAGTCGAAGCAGGTATCGCCGAAAGAGTTCCGCCAGCTGCTGAAGCCCGAGCTCGAGGTGCTGCACATGGACGACACGTTCCTATCGCGCTACATCAACGACGGGTTTTCAGGCGGCGAGAAGAAGCGCGCCGAGATCCTGCAGATGGCAGTGCTGAAGCCCGAGATCGCGATCCTCGACGAAACCGACTCCGGCCTCGACATCGACTCGATCAAGTTCGTGGCCGAGGAAGTGAACCGCATGCGGGGACCGAATCTCGGCGCCCTCATCATCACGCACTACACGCGAATCCTCCAGTTCATCAAGCCGGACTTCGTGCACGTGTTGGTGGACGGGAAGTTCGTGCTCTCCGGTGGACCTGAAGTCGCGGAGCGGCTGGAGCAGACGGGCTATTCCGAGTGGGGCAAAGAAGAAACCGCTCAGCCACAGGAGGTTGCCTGATGGCCACACAACCGAAACTCGATGTCGGCGTCGACTACAAGGAGAAGTACGGGTTCTTCTTTCCCGAGGACTACGTCTTCAAGGCCAAGCGTGGCTTGAACGAGGAGGTCGTCAAGGAGATCTCCTTCATGAAGGGCGAGCCCGAGTGGATGACGAAGTTCCGCCTTCGGTCGCTCGAGATCTTCCGCAAGAAGCCGATGCCCACGTGGGGCGCTGACCTGTCCGTCATCGACTTCGAGAACATCTTCTATTACCTCAAGCCTGCAGAGAAGCAGTCGGCGTCCTGGGATGAGCTGCCCGCGGACATCAAGGCGACGTACGACCGGCTCGGAGTGCCCGAGGCGGAGCGCAAGTTCCTGGCCGGCGTGTCGGCGCAGTACGAGTCAGAGGTCGTCTACCACTCGCTGCAGGAAAAGCTGACCCAGCAGGGCGTGATCTTCCTCGACACCGACTCTGCTCTCCGCGACCACCCGGACCTGTTCAAGGAATACTTCGGCACCGTCATCCCGCCCGCGGACAACAAGTTCTCGGCGCTGAACAGCGCTGTGTGGTCGGGCGGTTCGTTCATCTACGTGCCGAAGGGCGTAAGGGTCGAGATCCCGCTGCAGGCCTACTTCCGCATCAACGCGGAGAACATGGGCCAGTTCGAAAGGACGCTGATCATCTGCGACGAGGACTCTTTCGTGCACTACATCGAGGGGTGCACGGCGCCGATCTACACGACCGACTCGCTGCACTCAGCGGTGGTCGAGATCATCGTCAAGAAGAACGCGCGCTGCCGGTACACGACGATCCAGAACTGGTCGACCAACGTCTTCAACCTCGTCACCAAGCGGGCGATGGCCTACCGGGACGCGACGATGGAGTGGGTCGACGGCAACCTGGGGTGTCTCGCGGCGGGCAGTCGCGTCTTTACGAACAATGACGTCAAGTCCATCGAAGACGTCCAGGTCGGCGATTTCGTCTACAGCCTGACACCCGACTTCAAGTGGGTTCGGCAGGCCGTCACTGCGACGAAGTTCAACGACCCAAGGCCAACTTGGAAGCTGAGCACTGCGGATCACCGTGAGGTTGTCGCTACAGACAACCATCCATTCCTTGTGCTACGCAAGCAGGGACGCCTTCGCCAGGTGACGTGGATGCAGCTGGCTGACATTCACGTCGGCGACGAGATCGCGATTTCAGGCTTGATTCCCGACCACGGAAGACCGTTCGAAATTCCTGCGCTCAAGTCCGCCGGTCGAACAACAATCCGACTTCCGCGCGTATCCGACCCGGACTTGATGTGGCTGCTTGGCTTCTACCTGGGCGATGGGACTAAGGAGCGCGGCCGGGTGACGTTCTGCGTACCCAAAAACGACAAGTCGTACGACAGGGTTCGAAACGCCGTCCGCGAAATCTTTGGACTCGAAGGCAAGCACCACATGCACGCACAGCTTCGCTACGCCTCCACGGACTTTTCAAGCTTCATCGAAGAGCTCGGGTTTGGAGGAACGGCGACGAGCAAGCGGCTGGCAGAGTGGGTATACACGCTTCCCGTTGAGCAGAAGCGTGCTCTCATCGACGGGTATATCGCCGCTGACGGCAACATCCGAGCAAACCACAAGAACCTTTCAATCACCAGCGTCAGCCGAGCCCTTCTCGAAGACATCAAGGCGCTGGCCCTCACGGCGGGACTCAATCCGCTCAAAGTGTCGACCTGGACACGTCGCGAAATGAAGCCACTAGGCATCGAGGAAAAGGAGTACACGCACCATTTCCTGTACTTCGGCGAGCGAAATCCCGACGCACCCGTGTACTTCAGCCCAGTCGTGGCGATCGAGGATGCCGGCCATCGGCCTACCTACGACATCGAGGTCGAGGGCACGGCGAACTTCATAGCCAACGGCATCGTTGCGCACAACTCGCAGATCACGATGAAGTACCCGAGCGTCTACCTGATGGAGCCGGGCGCGAAGGGTGACGTGCTGTCGGTCGCGTTCGCCGGCAAGGGCCAGCACCAGGACGCGGGCGGCAAGATGATCCACGTCGCGCCCAACACGACATCGACGATCACGTCGAAGTCGATCTCCAAGGCCGGCGGCCGCACCTCCTATCGCGGCCACGTGAAGATCTACCCCGGCGCCAACACCTCGGAGCAGTGGGCGGGCGACGATCTGCTGCGCCTGCAATTCAACATCAACCCCAAACACGTTCTGCACGGCATGTTTCTTTACAACCGCTCCCACGGCACGAATCTCGGCCTCGACGCTCTGAATCCCGTGTCCACCACCGTCACCGGTGAGTTGCGCCGCTCCTTCTTCGCGCTGAAGGATCAAGTCTGGCTGCATGACACGCTGCTGGATTTCGGCGTCGCCGCCGACACCGGAACCCTGGATTTCACGCCGCAAGGAAGCGCGCCTCTCGTGCTGTTGGTCAACGGCTCCTCCGGCAACTATTTCGACCAGTCACATCAACGCGGACAGCGCTTGCAGGCCGTGGCCAGCGTTACCGCCGCTTCGCGCCACTGGCACGGGGTTCACACCATCGCCATCGGCGTGAACATCGCCGGCCTGAGTGACTCGCTGTCCTCTTCTCGCGGCGAAATTCAAGCCCTGCGAGCCTTTCAGGCAGATGGCACGACGGCCTGCGCGACCGCGACACCCGATTGTCTGATTCGCCAGTCCACTTTCTCCGGCCCGGCGAGCGTTGATCTTTCCAATACGCAGGCGGGCGCTTACGCTCAGGACACCTGGTCGTTCTCGAAGTTTCTCGTCCTGCAAGCCGGCGTGCGCGGGGATTGGGATCGCTTCACGCAGAGCGCCATGGCCGAGCCGCGCTTCTCCGGCAACGTGCTGCCCTTCGGCGACGACCGCTCCAAG
>DATEGL010000079.1:0-4951 GCA_035280145.1 Candidatus Dormiibacterota bacterium
CAATAGCCTTCGGACATGGGCCAGCTTCCAGACCTCCAACAAGCCAGGCGCCGGCTGGGACTGGCCCTCAGCTCCGTCCGCCATGACCGCTGGGTCCTCGGCTACCTGCGTGGCGGCTGCCTGCAGCCGATCGCCGGATCACAGCTGTCGCGCAAGCTCCTACGCAGCCGGCCGCTCATGCCTCTTTCGCGCCGCGCTCTCTACGAGCAGAAGCCGGTCGTGGTCAACACCGTCGTCAAGGACGGCGTGCCGACTGTCGCATACGACTGGGAGCTCGACTGGCCGGCGCTCCTTTACGCACCCGTGGGCGAACGAGGCCACAGGCCCATTGGACTCCTGATCATCGGCTGCCGCAGCGACTACTGGTACAGCGATGAAGACGTTGCGTACGCGCACTCACTGGGCAGCATGCTCGCGCCCATGGTCGGCGCACTTCGCGGGCCGATGAGCCGGCTCAACGAAGCCGAGACCGAGGTGGCGAACTTGATGAGCTACGGCCTGTCAGTGCCGGAGATCGCGTGCGCTATCCGCGTCGACGAACGGCATGCGCGGACACTTGTAGATCGCGTGACGCGAAAGCTGCAATCGATCACGGCTGACGACCTGAAGTTCCCAGCCTTCCAGCTCAGGCGAATGACCTGGTAGCGGCTACTTTGGTCCGAAGAGAAAAACAGTCGTGCCCCGGCCTTCGGTGCTCACGACCTCGAGCCGTCCGCCGATTCCCGCCGCTCGCTCGCGCATGCCCATCAGTCCGTAGCCACCGAGGATGTCGGCGCTGAATCCTTTCCCTTCGTCCGAAACCTCGATCAGGAACGGCCGGGCGGCGAATCCAAGCTTGACGCGGCAGATCGTCGACCCGCTGTGGCGCCGCACGTTGGTCAGCGCCTCACGCACGACCTGGCCCACCACCTCGCGGTGATGCGGGGCCAGCAGGTCCTCGGTCCCGTTGCTCGAAATCTCGACCCGAATCCCGTACATGCGCGCGAACTCTTCCGCAGTGCGGCGCAGGTCGCCCACCACCCCGCCGGGCCCGACGGCGGCCGGACGCAGGTCGTTCAGCGACTCGCGCACGCGCTTCAGCGAGCGCTCGAGGATGGCGAAGATGTTCTCGAGGGTTTCGTCCGTCTGGTCTTTGTTCCGTTCCAGATAGACCTTGAACAGTGAGATCGCGCCAGCAAGCTCGGCAGCGATTCCGTCGTGCAGCTCTCGCGCCATTCGCGCGCGTTCGCGGCCGACCGCGTCCTCAGCCGCCTGCTGAGCGAATGTGTCCGTCTGCGTGCTGACCCTCGACCGTTGGGCGGTCATTGGGCGGCCGCCCTCCGCCTCGCGTACGACTGGAGCAGGGCGACCGTCAAGGGATGGCGCAGCCAGCGCAGCCACCTTTCATATTGCTGCCAAAGAGCACCTGTCTCTGTGAGCGACTTTCGCAGTTTGTCGACGTCAGCCTTCAACTGCGCCTGCTGGTGCTGCAGCTGCTCGGTGAGAGCCTGGCCTCGCCGCGCAAGCCGGGCTGTCCACAATCCCGCCAGGATGGCCTCGATGACGATCAGTACAACGCTAGCGATCAGCAACCAGATCCCGATTCGGCTCGGATCGGTCATTCCTTGCCGTCGCCCTCTTCGATTCCCGCCACCGGGGCGATCGCGACCACCTGGTCATCCGGCGCGAGCCGCATCACGATCACGCCTTGCGTCTGGCGGCCAATCGTCGAGATGGCTCCGACACGAGTCCGGAGCACCATGCCCGAGGCGCTGATCACAAGGACCTCCTCCTCTGGGTCGCGCACCACTCGCACGGCCGCAAGTTTGCCAACCCGGTCGGTAACTTTCAAGGTGAACACGCCCTGTCCCGCCCGGTGCTTGACCGGGTACTCCGCAAGCGGAGTGCGCTTCCCGTAACCGCGCTGCGTCATCACCAGCAGTGCGCCACCTTCTACAACAGTCGCCATGCCGGCGACGGCGTCTCCCTTGCCGAGCTTGATGCCGATCACGCCTTGCGTGTCGCGCCCCATCGCCCGCACCTCAGCCTCCGCAAAACGAATCGCTTTGCCCAGCTCAGTGGCGATGATGACCTCATCCGATCCGCTGGTCGGCGTGACCCAGTCGAGCTCGTCGCCCTCCTGGAGGTTGATGGCGATCAGGCCGTTGCGCCGCACGTTGGCGTATTCGGCCATCGCCGTCTTCTTTATGTATCCGTTTTTGGTGACCATCAGCATGTAGTGCGCCTCGCTCTCGGTCTCTGGGCGCACGAAGACGGAGGTGATCCGCTCATTGCCGCCGATGTCGATCAGGTTGTTGATGGGCACGCCTTTGGCCTGGCGCTCGCGCTCCGGAACCTCGTGGACGCGGAGCTGGAACACCCGACCGCTCTGAGTGAAGAACAGCATCGATGCATGCGTGTGCGTCGTCAGGAGGTGCAGAGCGTAATCCTCTTCGCGAGTGCCACTCGGCGCGTCACTGCCCGCGGTGGGCTTCGCGCCTTTGAGGCCGACTCCACCCCGCTTCTGCGCGCGGAACACCCGCAGCGGCTGCCGCTTCACGTAGCCACGATGGGTGAGCGTCACGACGACGTCTTCCTTCGGTACGAGGTCCTCTGCCGATAGCTCAGTTGCCTCCTGGTCGGTGATCTCGGTCCGGCGATCATCGCCGTACTTCTTGACCAGGTCGTCCATCTCTTCCTTGATCAGCATCCGCACCTTCTGATCGCTGGCCAGGATGCTCTCGAGATAGGCGATCGTCTTGATGACCTGCTCGTACTCCTCGTCGATCTTGCCTCGCTCGAGACGGGTCAGGCGGCCCAACGTCAGGGCGAGCACAGCCTTGGCCTGGCGCTCGGAAAGACCGAACTTCGACTGCAGCTGGGTGGATGCGGTGTCCTGGTCTGATGCGCCGCGGATGGTCTTGATCACCTCGTCGAGGTGGTCGAGACAGATCTTCAGCCCCTCGAGAATGTGCGCGCGTTCCTGCGCCCGCTCGAGGTCGAAGCGGGTCCGGCGCACGATCACGTCGCGCCGGTGGTCGATGAAGAGCTGCAGCGCCTGCTTGAGGCTCAGCACGACTGGCCGCCCGTCGACGATCGCCAACATGATCACACCGAATGTGGTCTGCAGCTGCGTGTGCTTGTACAGGTTGTTCAGGACGGTGAACGTCCTTGCCTCCCGCTTCAGCTCGATCACGACGCGCATGCCCTGGCGGTCCGACTCGTCGCGAAGGTCGGCGATGCCTTCGAGCCGTCTCTCCGACACCAGCTCGGCGATCTTCGCGACCAGCGCCGCCTTGTTCACCGCGTACGGCAGCTCGTCGATGATGATCCGCTCGCGCCCGTTCGGCGCCTGCTCGAACGTGTGGCGCGCGCGCACGATGATGCGGCCGTGCCCGGTCGAGTAGGCCGCCTTGATGCCGGCGGCGCCCATGATCAGGCCGCCGGTTGGAAAGTCCGGACCCTTGATGAAGCTGAGCAGGTCTTCGGCCGTCGCCTCCGGATTTTCGATCAGGTGCTTCACCCCGGCCGCAACCTCGCGCAGGTTGTGCGGCGGGATGTTGGTGGTCATGCCCACCGCAATTCCCGATGCTCCGTTGATCAGAAGGTTAGGGATGCGGGCCGGCAGCACGGACGGCTCCTCTTCCTGGCCGTCGTAGTTCGGCACCATGTCGACGGTCTGCTTCTCGATGTCGGCCATCAGCTCACCCGTGATGGCGGACAGACGCGACTCGGTGTAGCGCATCGCCGCCGGCGGGTCACCGTCTACGCTGCCGAAGTTGCCCTGGCCGTCGATCAGCGGGTAGCGCAGCGAGAACGGTTGCGCCATGCGCACGAGCGCGTCATAGACGGCGCCCTCCCCGTGCGGGTGGTAGAGCTTCAGGACGTCGCCGACGAAGGCTGCGCTCTTGCGATGGCGGCTTGCGCTCGTCGCCCCCGCGCGGTGCATCGCGTAGAGGATCCGGCGTTGCACCGGCTTCAGCCCGTCACGCACGTCGGGCAGCGCCCGGCTGATGATGACGGACATCGCGTACTCCATGTAGGAGGTCTGCATCTCCTCCTGGAGGTTGCGATTGAGCACGGTGCCGATCGTGTTCTCGGCCAAAAGCGCTACTCCTCGAACTTCGCCAGGACCACAACGGCGTTGTGCCCACCGAAGCCGAATCCATTGGAGATCGCGATGCGCACGTCTTTGCGCCGCGCCTGGTTGGGCACGTAGTCGAGGTCGCAGTCCGGGTCGGGATTTTCGTAGTTGATCGTTGGGTGGATGATGCCGCGGTTGATGGTGAGCAGCGTCGCGATGGCCTCGACCGCGCCGGCGGCGCCGAGGAGGTGGCCGATCATCGACTTCGTGCTGCTGATCGGGACCTTGTACGCGTAGTCACCGAGCGCGATCTTCAGCGCTTTGGTCTCGCCCTTGTCGTTCAGCTCGGTCGACGTGCCGTGCGCGTTGACGTAGTCGACGTCGGTGGGTTCGATGCCCGCGTCTTTGAGAGCCAGGGTCACGGCCTTCGCGGGCGCCTCACCAGTCTCGTCGGGCGCGACCTGGTGATACGCGTCGTTGGTAGTCGCGTATCCAAGAACTTCGCCGTAGATGCGGGCGCCGCGATCGATCGCATGCTCCCGCGATTCCAGGATCAGCGTGCCCGCGCCTTCAGCCGGGACAAACCCGTCGCGATCGCGGTCGAATGGACGGCTTGCCCTCTCCGGCGCGTCGTTGCGCGTCGACAGGGCGCGGATCGCGTTGAACGATGCGATGCCCACCTCGCACAACGACGCCTCGGTGCCCCCGGCCAGCATCACGTCCGCGTCGCCGCGCTGGATCATGCGCGTCGCATCACCAAGCGTCTGCGTCGAGGCGGCGCACGCGGTGGTCACCGTCGTGTTGGGCCCACGCAGATGGAACTGCATCGCCACCGATGCGCCGGCCATGTTCGGGATGATCGTCGGCGCGTAGAGAGGATTCAGGCGG
>DATEGL010000080.1:0-6303 GCA_035280145.1 Candidatus Dormiibacterota bacterium
CCGACGACGTACGTGTTCAGCTTGACCACGTCGCCGACGTCCAGACCTGCCTCGTGGAGGTTGCGGCGCACGTTCTCCAGCGCCTCCGCGTACTGCTCAATCGTGTCTTCCGGAACATGGCCGTCGGGCGTGCGCCCGATCTGGCCGGAGATCGCGAGCAAACGCGACCCCGCCTTTACTTCGACGGAATGGCTGTACACCCCGATGGGCGGGTGGATCGATTCAGGATTTCTTCGGCTCATATGTCAGCAGGGCGTTCCCATTGTGGAACGTGCGGGTGTCCAGCAGGTGAAGAGGAATGCGGTGACGCGCGCCGCTGGAGAGTGAGTTGCCCTTTCCGAGCAGCAGCGGGTTGATGATGATTCGCAGCTCGTCCAGGAGGCCATCCTCCATCAGGCTCGTCGTGAGCACAGAGCTGCCTAGAACAAGCAGATCCTTTTCAAACTCTTCCTTCAGCGGAGCGAGGTCCTTCGCGTCGCGAAGGACGCGTGTGTTCGACCATGCCGGCTCAGGACCTTCAAGGGTTCTGGAGACGACGATCTTCGGCATCGAGTTCATCCGCGTCGCCACTTCCGCATCGTCGGTCACGGCTTCCTCGGTCGGCCAGTACTGCGCCATCCCAAGGTAGGTTGCCCGGCCGAACACCAGGCAACCGCTCGCGTCGAGCTGCTTGATCGCGAACTCGTTGAACTCCTCGTCGACCATGTGCCAGTCGATGGCCCATGGCTCCTCGCCTTCGAAGTAACCGTCGAGGGTGGTCATCAGGAAGGAGACGAGCTTGCTCATGGCTAAGTGGCCTATGCGGGCTAGGCCGCCGCCTCGCACTCGATGCAGTCGGCCTGGGCAGCTTCCCCGACTTCTACCGGCTTGCTGCGCAAGAGCCAGGCCGCGGTACCGAGCGTCACCACAACCAGGATCGCGCACACCAGCCACGCCAGGTGGAATCCGCCGGCGAGCGCCGTGACGGTATCCGCGCCGGCACGAACCATGTCGAGGGTCCGCGAGCCGGCCACCGTGGCCAGCACCGCCAGGCCCAGAGCTCCGCCGACCTGGCCGGTCGTGTTGAGCAGGCCAGAAGCAAGGCCGGCGTCCTGTGGGGCGACGTCCTCCATCGCGATCATCGTCAGCGCCGGGAACGAGAGTCCGCCGCCGAGTCCAAGCAGTGCCATCGGAAGCAGCAGGTGCACGAAATAGTTGGGGTGAACCGGCCCGAAGGCGACGATGGCGAGCGCGACCATCGCGACGAGTTGCCCTGCCGCCAGCATGGCGCCGGCGCCGAACCGGGCGATCAGCTGCGCCGAGAACCGGACCGAGAAAGCCGCCATCACGATCGCGACCGGCAGGAATGCGAGGCCGATCTCCATCGGGCTGTAGCCCAGCACCCGCTGCAGGTCCAGCGAGCCCAGGAAGAAGAACCCGATGAATGCGCTCGACATCAGCGCCTGCACCGTGTTGGCGCCGGCCACCGTTCGCGAGCGGAATATGCGGAGCGGCAGGATAGGGTTGCGGCCGCGCGCCTGGCGGATGATGAAGGTCCCGAGCAGGCCGAGCGCGACCGCGCCGAGGACCAGCGTTCGCACCGACAGCAGGCCGTAGTCGGAGGTCTGAACGATGGCGTACACGCCCAGCATGAGCGCGGCGGTCACCATCGCCGCGCCGAGAACGTCGGCGCCCTGGCCGATGCCGATGCCGCGGCCTGAATCGAGCAGCCGACTAGCAGCGACGATCGTTGCCAACCCGATCGGCAGATTGACGAAAAACACCCAGTGCCAGCTGACCGCCTGGGTGATGAGACCGCCGGCGATCAGGCCGACCGCGGCGCCCGCTGACGCGATGAAGCTGAAGATCCCGAAGGCCTTCGCCCGCTCGAGAGGCTCGGGGAACATCGTCACGATCATGGCGAGGATCACCGCCGAGCTGACTGCGCCGCCGATGCCCTGGACGAAGCGGGCGGCGATGAGCATGGGCTGGCCGAAGGAGAGTCCGCACAAGAGCGACGCGGCCGTGAAGATCACGAGCCCAGCCATGAAGACCCGCTTGCGCCCGACCAGGTCGCCAACACGGCCGGCGAGCAGGAGCAGACCGGCGAACGCGATCAGGTAGGCGTTGACCACCCACGCGAGGCCGGACTGCGAGAAGCCGAGGTCACGCTGGATCGATGGGAGCGCGACGTTGACGATGGTCATGTCGACCACGATCAGCAGGAAGCCGGTGCACAGAACGATCAGCGAGAGCCAGCGTGAATTCCTCATACCAGTAAGACGAGGACGCGCGACGAGACTCATCGCTATCTAGACCGATGAGTTTTCGGGTCCTATTCCGTCTGAATCTTGATGGCGACCGGAACGGTCATCGTGAACTGCGCTCGCGTGAACCAACCCGACCTCGCCGCCGTCGACCAGCTTGCCGGCATTCGCCTCGGTCTGGGCCGCTGCGGCTGCGAGCTCACGCTGGAGGAGCCGAGCGACGAGCTGGTGGCCCTGATCGAGCTCGCAGGCCTAGCGGAGGTCCTACGTGTCCAGGTGAAGCGGCAGGCCGAAAAGCGGGAAGAGCGTGGCCGTGTCAAGGAAGAAGGTGAACTCGCCGATCCTCCCGTCGCGTAGATCGAGCACCTGCAGCGCCCAGGGGGTGTAGCCGCCGTCCGGATCGGGCTTGTACTGGCCGTACGTCGGCATCCCGTTGGCGCTGATCGCCGGCACGACGCGAGAGCCCTGGCACCCGATTCCCGGCCCGAACCACCACTTCATGATGTCGTCGCGTCCGGCGAGCCACATGTCGTAGGGAGGCATCGACTGGCGCGCGTCCTCCTTTATGAGCGCCGTCAGCGCGGTCAGGTCGTAGCGCTCGAACGCGCTGACGTAACGTTCGAGCAGCTCCCGGTCGGCGGGGCTCAACGGCTGCGCCTTCTCCGCGCCGGCGCCGGCGCTCGCGAGCGTTGCCCGCGCTCGCTGCAGGGCGCTGTTGACCGACGCGACCGTGGAGTCGAGCAGCTCGGCCACCTCGGAAGCCTGCCAGTCGAGGACCTCGCGGAGGATCAGCACCGCGCGCTGTCGCGCCGGCAGCTGCTGCAGTGCCGCCACGAAGGCGAGGCGGATCGACTCGTTCCGCACGGCGACCTCGGCCGGGTCGCGCTCCGGCGCGATGAGGGTGAGCGGGATGGGTTCGAGCCAGGTCATCTCGGCCGGCACGTTGAGATTGGCTTCGATCGGCTCCATCGCCGGACCGAGGTCCATCGGCCTCGCTCGGCGCTCCTTTCCTTTCAATGTGTCGAGGCACACGTTCGTTGCGATCCGGTACAGCCACGAACGCATCTGGGCTCGTCCTTCGAATCGGTCGCGGCTTCGCCACGCGCGGACGAACGTGTCCTGGACCGCGTCCTCGGCGTCAAACGGCGAACCGAGCATGCGGTAGCAGTACGCGGTCAGCTCCCCTCGATAGGGTTCGAGCTCGCCGAACGAATGCACCGGGGTTGGGGTGGCGGTCTGCACCTAAGGGATTCTAGAAGGGCTTGAAAACCATCAACACCAGGAGCACGAGCAGGCCGATCCCGCCAACCCAGACCGCGAGCGCGGGGCGAGTGCGGCTGAGCTTTTGGGCCAGCACGTCATCGGGTCCCTTGCTGGCGTCGCGCGCGAGGTAATAAGGACGCGCGATGAGGCCCATGGCCACGCTCACCACAACAAGCACCACCAGCGCAGCCCACGGCCAGACATTGGTCGCCCAGTGACCGGCGAAAGTCATCCAGAGGCCGGTGATCAAGATCACGAGAAGGGCCGGGGTAGAGACCATCGCTGAGCGCTGCGAGAGCCCGAGCAGAGTTCGCGTGTTGGCCGTCACGGGCCCGCGCAGGGCGAGCGAGGCAAAGCCCGAAACGCCGTGCCCGAACAGGAACACAGTCAGGCCCGCGAGATGGAAGAACTTCAGCCAGACGTAGAGCGTCATGCGAGAAGTGACAACACGAGAAATGCCTGACCGAGATGGTAGGGCACGATGTTGACCACACGCCCGGCCGGCAGCGGTCGGACGAATCGGTTCCAGGCCAGCACGGCGTCGGAATAGAAAAAGAGCAGCGCGCCCGCCAGGGCGACGAGCGAACCGGTGCCGCCGGCGCTCGAGACCATCAGCACGAACACGATCACGTACATGAGAACCGGAAGCGAGAGGCTTCGCTGCCTGGCCTGAACGGCCCGATAGATCGGCGGCAGAAACACGGCGACGGACGCCAGAGCGATGATCGCGGCCACGATCAGCAAAGTCACATGGAGCTCGCGGGTGCGAAAGCCGGAGATGTACACGAGATGCTCGACGAGCGCCGCCACCAGCCCGGCAAGGAACATGTCGGTGGGCAGCATCAGGAACGCGTCGCTGATCAGCCCGAAAGCAAGGGCGACGATGAAGAAGACTCGCTCCGCCGGGTTGGCCGGATGCAGAGCGACCGCGAGAAGGATCAAGCCTGCCATGAACCCGGGCTTGGTGACGTACTCGAGCCACCGGATGTTGCGCCCGACCGCCACCCAGTCGGCAACCGCCGTCGCGGCGGTGATCACCAGAAGTGCCCAGACGAGCGCCGTCATGCCGTGAATCTAGTCCGGCTGTAGGATCAATCGATGGGTCAGAACCCGCCCCAGCCTTCCGGGCCTGGGCGCCAGCAGCCAAAGTCCCCACAGAAAGGTCCTGACCTTATCGCGCCGATGCGGACGTGGCGCTTCTGGATCGTGCTGGCCATCCTGTTCGGGGTCAACATCCTGCTCAGCAACGTGCTGACCTCTGCCCTGCAGTCGCCGACCGTGACCATCTCCTATAACCAGTTCATTCAGCAGGTCAAGGACGGCAACGTGGTGAGCGTCACGAGCACCGGGGAGGCCATCACCGGCGTGACCAAGAGCCCGGTCAAGGACTCGAGCGGAACGAGCTCGACGAAATTCCAGACCCAGCGTCCTGCGTTCGCGAACGACGACCTGCTGGGCATGCTGCAGAGCGGCAACGTGACGATCAACGCCAGGGATCCGAACGCCTCGACGCCGCTGTGGGAGACGCTGCTGTTCAGCTTCGGCCCGACCATCCTCCTGGTGCTGGGATTCCTCTATCTGTCCCGCCGCGCCGCGGGCGCGGGCGCAGGCGGAATCCTCGGCTCGTTCGGCCAGAGCCGGGCCCGGCTCTACGACGCGGAGCGGCCGGCGGTCACCTTCGACGACGTGGCGGGGATCGACGAGGTCAAGGCCGATCTCCAGGAGATCGTCGACTTCCTGAAAGAGCCGCAGAAGTACTCGCGCCTCGGCGGGACAGCGCCGAAGGGCGTGCTGCTCATCGGAGCGCCCGGCACCGGCAAGACGCTGCTCGCGCGCGCCGTGGCGGGCGAGGCCAAGGTTCCGTTTTTCAGCATCTCGGGATCGGAGTTCGTGGAGGCGATCGTCGGCGTGGGCGCGGCCCGGGTGCGCGACCTGTTCGCCAAGGCCCGGGCGGCGGCGCCCGCGATCATCTTCATCGACGAGATCGACGCGATTGGCCGCAGCCGTGCCGCCGCACTTCGCATCGGTGGCAACGACGAGCAGGAGCAGACGCTGAACCAGATCCTGACTGAGATGGATGGCTTCGACTCTCGCGAGGGCGTGATCGTGCTGGCGGCGACAAACCGGGCCGACGTGCTCGACGCGGCATTGCTGCGGCCGGGGCGTTTCGACCGGCGGATCATGGTCCAGGCGCCAGATCGCCGCGGTCGCTCCGCGATCCTGCGCATCCACTCGAAGAACGTGCCGCTGGCGCCCGACGTTGACCTCGACCAGGTGGCCTCACAGACGCCCGGACTCGTCGGCGCAGACCTGCGCAACCTGGTCAACGAGGCAGCCCTGGGCGCGGCCCGCAAGGGCGAGTCTGCGGTGACGATGGCCGATTTCGGGGACGCGATCGAGCGAACGCTGCTCGGCACCGAGCGGAAGATCCTGCTCACCGACGCCGACCGGGAGCGCATCGCCTACCACGAGTCGGGCCACGCACTGGTGGGGCTCCTGGTCCCGGGCGCCGACCCGGTGAAGAAGGTAACCATCATCCCTCGCGGCCAGGCCCTTGGGGTGACCCTGCAGAGCCCGATCGACGACCGCTTCAACTACGGCGAGGACTACCTGCGGGCGCGGATCATCGGCGCCCTCGGCGGGCGGGCGGCGGAGAAGCTGATCTACGGCGTGGTGTCGACCGGGGCCGAAAACGACCTGCAGCAGGTGACCCAGATCGCGCAGCAGATGGTCGTGCGCTGGGGGATGAGCCCGAAGGTCGGCCCTCTGAACTTGAGCGACAACGACGGCGGCG
>DATEGL010000081.1:0-4470 GCA_035280145.1 Candidatus Dormiibacterota bacterium
CGCGGCACGCCATCCGCGCCGACGGTGAGGCGGGGCGGGCTTGCGATCTTTAGATCAGCGCTTCGAGCTTGGCCTTGAGATCGCCCTTCATGTTCGGACGATAGCCGACGGTCCGCTCGGCGGCCTTGCCGTCCTTGAAGATGATCACCGTCGGGATCGACATGATCCCGAGCTGCATCGGCACCGACGGGTTCTCGTCGATGTCCATCTTCATGACCTTGATCTTCTCGCCGAGCTCGCCGTGGATCTGCTCCACGATCGGAGCGATCATCCGGCACGGACCGCACCACGTCGCCCAGAAGTCGACGAGCACCGGCTTGTCGGCCTTCAAGACCGCGGTCTCGAACTCGCTGTCGGTTACTTCCTGAATGTTCGACACGTGCACTCCCTCTTTCTTTTCCTTACTTAATCAGTGGATCCGGACTTTGATTCCGACGCGGGCTTTGAGTCCGTCTTGGTCTCGGTTTTGGTCTCCGAACCCGACCCCGAGCCGTTGCTCGAGCCCTTGTAGTCGGTCGTGTAGAAGCCGCTGCCCTTGAAGATCACCCCCGCCGGGTACAGGATCTTGGTCAGCTTCCCCTGACACTCTGGGCAAACCTTGAGCGGCTCGTCCGACATCCTCTGCTGGACCTCGAACTGGTGTCCGCAGCTGCTGCATCGATATCCGTAGATGGGCACTTTTTTGAGTTCCTGAACTATAAACGCCGATCTCTTTCCAGCCGATCGAAAACCATCCCCGAGGGCGGTTTTGGGTGGAAATAGGTGGCTTTCTGAGGAAGAGTCTTCCCTTCCTGGGCCAACCGTAAAACCTGCCGGAGGTCGAGCGTTTCCAGGAAGAACGCCGCCGTGCCGATCCCTTCGTCGACCCAACGGACAGCTTCCTCTGGGTCGCGGGTGTACAGCAGATAGTCCTCCGGGCTGCGCTTGCCGAGCAGGTTATCGATCACCTGCTCATGCAACTCCACGATGGCCACCTCTCCTTCCAAGGGCAGGATCTGGAACTCATGGTCCCGGTAGGCGCCGGCGGCCACCCGGCCGTCCAACGACTCCAGGGTGTCGGCGAGGGACGCCTTCGGCTCGCCGCCGGTGACGGCGACGCCCGCTTTCATGACCCGGTGGGTGGGCAGAACCACGAGGCCCGGGTCGGCGAGATCGGTGAGGAGCGCTAGCGTGAACCGGGAGGCGGCGTCGGGGTCGCCGCCAACCTGGTCCGCGTAAGTCAGCGCCGTCTCGTAGCGATGGTGCCCGTCGGCGATGAGGACCTGCATGTTTTGGAGGGCTTCGTGCACCTCGGCGTGGATGGCGCTGTCGGAGATGACCCACAGCCGGTGCTTGGTGCCCTCCGTGCCCCTGAACCTCATCGCCGGCCCTCGCGACGTGACCTTTTCGAGCAGCTCGGGCACCCCAGTGCCGCCGCCTTCATAGACGAACCACAGCGGCTCCAGGCTGGCCCTGGTTGCCCGAAGGAGGGCCAGGCGGTCCTCCTTCGGACCGGCGTGTGTTCGCTCGTGAGGTAGGACGACGCGGTCGGAATAGGGCTGCAGCCGGAGCGAGGCTATCAGGTCGCGCCGGACACGACCGTCGAACTCGACTTCGTGCACGTACATGGATGGCGACTCCGGCTCGAGGATGCGGTCGTCGAGCCAGTGGTCGAAGGTACGGGCCGCGCCCTCGTAGTCAGCCCCGGGGCGTGTCAGGTGGACCACGTTGTATGGCGACAGCGACCTGTAGCGCTCGAGCTCCGCGTCGGAGATGACGTCGTATGGCGGCGCCACCAGCTTGTCTGGGTCGCCTGCTCTCGCCAGGTAGTACCTGATCCCGGGCAGCGGCCTGACGTCAGCTATTGGAGTTTCCGCCGAGCTCGACGTAGCGGAGGTCGGTCATGCCTCCGACCTCACGCAATCGATCCAGCACATCCGCCGGCACCCGCTCGTCAACGGTGAGGATCATCATTGCGTTCCCGCGCGGCGCGTCACGCCCGACCTGCATGCTGGCGATGTTCACGTCGTGCTCGCCGAGGATGCTGCCTACCCTGCCGACCACGCCCGGCCGGTCCTCGTGGCGGCTGACCAGGAAGCGACCCTCCGGCACCAGGTCGACGCGGAACGAATCGATGCGCACCGCCCGGGGCTCGCCCATCAGCAGAGTGCCGGAGATCTCGTGGTCCTGCATGCGGACGGTGACCAGGCTTGCGTAGCTGCTGTGCGACCGGCTGCGTCGCTCCACCAGCTTGATTCCGCGGTTGCTCGCGATGAGACGCGCATTGACGGCGTTGATCCGCTCTTCGGTGAAAGGCTGCAGCAAACCCTTGATCGCGGAAGCAACGAGCAGACCAATGTCGTGGTCCGCCAGCTCGCCCTCGAAGCCCAGCTCGATCACTGAAACCCGGCCGCCGAAGAGCTGCGCGTGGAGCGCGGCGAGGCGCTCGGTGAGGCTCGCGAACGGGCGTAGGTATGCGAGCTCTTCCGGCGGCAGAGCAGGCGCATTGACCGCAAAGCGCGGAAGGTCGCCGGCAAGGACCGCCGCGATCTCTTCGGCCACGTCGAACGCGACCGAGACTTGAGCCTCAGCCGTCGACGCGCCGATGTGCGGCGTGGCGGTGAAGTTCGGCAGCTCAAGCAGCGGGTTCTGCCCGGGAGGTTCGGTCTCGAACACGTCTGCCGCGGCCGCTGCGAGCCTCCCCGTCCGAAGGGCGTCGTACAACGCCGCCTCGTCGACTATGCCGCCCCGCGCAGTGTTGACCAGCCGGGCCGTCGGCTTCATGCGCGCCAGCTCAGCGGCTCCGACGAGGTGGCGGTTCGAATCAACCAGCGGAACGTGGACGGTAACGAAGTCCGCCTGTTCGAGCAGATCGTTGAGGCTGACCAGCGCGACGTTGAACAGCTCCGCGCGCTCGACCGACACAACGGGGTCGTAGGCGATCACGTCCATTTCCAGACCGTGCGCGCGTTTCGCCACCTCCGAGCCCACGTTCCCAAGCCCGATCACGCCGAGCGTCTTGCCGCGGATCTCCGAGCCGATGAACTTCGTGCGCGCCCACTCACCGCGCTTAACCGATGCGTCCGCCTGAGGCACCCAGCGCGCCAGCGCGAAGAGCAGGGCCATCGTGTGCTCGGCGGCGGCGACGATGTTGCCGCGTGGGGCATTCACAACGACGATGCCCCTGCGCGTCGCCGCAGGCACGTCGATGTTGTCGACGCCGACGCCGGCGCGCCCGACGACGCGCAGCTTTGTTCCGGCCTCGATGATTGGCTCGGTCACACGGGTCTCGCTGCGCACGACGAGGGCGTCGAATTCGGGGATGCGGCGGATCAGCTCTTCCTCAGCAAGCTTGCTGACCACCGTCACCTCACCCGCCCGGCGCAGGCGTTCCAGGCCGTCCTCGGCCAGCGGGTCGGCGACGAGGATCTTGGCCACGGCTATTTAACGGGCGGCGGTCGGCACGCCCTGCACCGAGGCGGTGACCGCGGCCACTCCGCGTCCGTCCGCCGGCGCGACGTCGAGCTCCTCCAGCGCCTGCTCGATAGCCCAGATCACCTGGACCACGTCGCCCTCCGCGACGGCGCCGAGGTGTCCCACGCGGACCATCTTCCCCGTCATCTTCCCCTGACCGCCGGCGATGACCACGCCGTACCTGGAATCGATGAGCTCGCGCAGCGCGGTGACGTCCAGGCCTGGCGGAGGCAGGGCCGACGTCACCGTGTTCGAGCGGCAACCGTCACGCGCGAAGAGCTGGAAACCCAGCGCCTCCAGACCCGCCTGCGTCGCCTTCGCCAGACGCGCATGGCGGGCGTAGACGTTGACGAGGCCTTCCTCCTCCAACATGCGCAGGCCTTCCTGCATCGCAAACGCGACCGGCACGGCCGGAGTGAATGGCGTCATTCCCTTCTCCGCCCACGTCTTCGCCTCGGTCCAGTTGAAGTAGAAACGAGGCGACCGCGCCTTCGCCTGCTGCGCCCAGGCGCGCTCGCTGACGCTGACGAGAGCGAAGCCGGGCGGTGCCATCCATCCTTTCTGCGATCCGCTGACCGCCACGTCGATGCCCCAGGCGTCGGTCTCGATGTCGATCGAGCTGATCGAGCTGACGCCGTCGACCACCACCAGCCGCTCTGCGTTGTGAGCGACCCGCGCCAGCGCGCGAAGAGGGTTGGTGACCCCGGTCGAGGTTTCGTTGTGCGTGAGCAGCACTACCTGCGCTTTGGGATGGCGCTGCAGAATCAGGGCCAGGTCCTCCGGGTCGACCGGGCGGCCCCACTCGAACTCGAGGCGCACCACGTCGGCGCCGTACGCGGCGGCCAGGGCCGCAAAGCGCTCGCCGAAGTTTCCGCAGAGAGCCACCACGACCTCGTCGCCCGGTGAGATCAGGTTGGCCACCGCCGATTCGAGTCCGCCGGTGCCGGAGCTCGTGAGGAGGAGCAGGTCGTTCTTGGTCTTGAAGACGCGCTTGGCGCCGGCCGTGATCTCGGCAAG
>DATEGL010000082.1:0-3708 GCA_035280145.1 Candidatus Dormiibacterota bacterium
CCGATCAAGGCGCCGGTGGCCGGCATCGCCATGGGCCTGGTCACGCGCGAGGGCAAATTCGCGGTGCTGACCGACATCCAGGGCGTCGAGGACGCGCTGGGCGACATGGACTTCAAGGTCGCAGGCACCAAGGACGGAATCACCGCCCTGCAGATGGACATCAAGATCAAAGGCCTGACCCACGAGATCATGGCCCAGGCCCTCGAGCAGGCTCGGGAGGCGCGCCTTTTCGTGCTGGACAAGATGCTCGCGGTGCTGCCAAAGCCCCGCAGCGAGATGAGCAGCTACGCGCCGCGGATCACCACCATCCAGATCAACCCGGACAAGATCCGCGACGTCATCGGCCCGGGAGGCAAGATGATTCGCAAGATCACCGAGGAGACCGGCGCCCAGATCGACGTCGAGGACGACGGCCGCGTGTTCATCGCAGCGGTGGACCAGGAGGCGGGCCAGAAGGCGATCGACTGGGTCAAGAGCCTCACCGACGAGGTCGAGGTCGGCAAGATATATCGGGGCAAGGTAGTGCGCATCATGCCGTTCGGTGCGTTTGTCGAAGTGCTCCCCGGCCAAGACGGGCTCGTGCACATCTCGAAGCTCACCGACCATCGCGTGGAGCGGGTGGAGGAGGTAGTCAACGTCGGCGACGAGATCATGGTCAAGGCGGTCGAGATCGACAGCCAGGGGCGGCTCAACCTGAGCCGTCAAGCCGCGATCGAGGAGCTGTCGGCGAGGGGAGAGCAGATCGAAGAGAAGATCAGCCCCGAGGCTCGGGAGGCGGCGCTCGCCATGCCCGCGCCGTCACGTGAGGGTGGATTCGGTGGTCGCGGCGGCCGCAACGGTGGAGGACGCGACAGGCGACCACGGAGAGACTAGTTCGAGTCGGCGTCACCGGCTACCGAGGGAAAGTCGGTGCGGTGCTGGCGGCGGCGCTGGCAGACGAGCCTGGAATCGAATATGTCGGCGGGGTGACGCGAGGCGACGACCTCGCGTCGTTCCTGCACGAGAAAAGACCTCAGGCGCTGGTCGATTTCACGAGACCGGCCGAAGCCGTCCATAACGCACTGGCTGCCGTCGCCGCGGGCGCGGCGCCGGTTGTCGGCACCACGGGCCTTTCGAGCGCGGACGTCGACAAGCTCGAGACCGCGTGCAAGGAGAAGGGAGTCGGCGGCATGGTGGCCCCGAACTTCGCCATCGGCGCGGTGCTGATGATGCACCTCGCCGAGATCGCCGCGCCGTTCTTCGATGGGGTGGAAGTGATCGAGCTTCACCACCAGGGCAAGCTCGACGCGCCGTCAGGAACTGCGCTCTCGACTGCCCGCCGGCTGTCGGCACGACGGAAGGAAAAGCCGTTCAGTCACAGGAAAGCCGAGAAGGAGACGCTCGCCGGCACTCGAGGTGGGGAAGAGGGTGGAGTCGCCGTGCACAGCGTGCGCCTGCCAGGGTTCGTCGCCGACCAGGAGATCATCTTCGGCGTGCCGGGGCAGACGCTGACGATCGCTCACCGGACGACAAGTCGCGAGGCGTATGTGCCCGGCGTGGTGCTCGCCATCCACCGCGTCACCAGCGAACAGCGCTTCTATCGGGGGCTCGACCAGCTGCTCGGTCTGCGGCTTGATTGACGCTTCCAACCACGGTCCTTGTCTGGCAGTCGCAATTCGTCAGTAAGGACTTTCCACTCGTGTGTGCGATGACCGGGCAGCAGGCCGAAACCTGGCAAAAGTTCAAGTTCAAAACGGTGGCGAAGTTGGCGGCGATGTCGGGAGGAATTGCCGCCCTCACACCCCTTCACTTGGTCGCGCCCATCATCGAAGAAGCGTCAATGCGCCGGGCCAGCGGCTATCTGCCTCTGACGAAATCCACCAAGCGACAGCTGCGCATCGTCAATGGAGTCTTCATCGTGCTGATACCACTGGCCTTCGCCTTCTTCGCGGCGGCATTGACCATCAACTCGTCTGACCAAGCCGACCCCACAATTGTGGGGATCCTTACTGTCCTCGCTCTGCTCTCACTAACCATCGGGATCCTTGGCGGGTTGTACATCGCACCGCGGTTCGGTCCAACCGGCGTTGTGATGGGTCGGACAGAGGGCTACTACGACTACCTCGTCGAGTTAAGGCGGGTACACCCGTTCTTCGTTGTGGCCGTACAGGAACAACAGCAACTCCGCGCTGCCAAACTCAGATCTGGAACAGTGGATTGATCAGCCTGCAAGACCGGGTCACGGTCTGGCAATCCCAGCTCGCGGCCAACGACTTTCCGCCCGTCTGCGCCATGACCGGTGCGCCGGCCGAGACCTGGCGCAGATTCACGTTCTCCACATCGCCGCCATGGGCCTTCTGGATCGGCGGATTGTTGCTGTCGGCCATCCTGGCGCGCCGTGCCAGCGGCTACCTGCCGTTGACTCGTGCGAGCGCGACAAGGCTGAACGCCGTCAACTGGACGTTCGCCGGGCTGATCCTGCTCGCTTTTCTCATGTGGATCGTTGCCGCGATCGTGAACTCTGTCGCCGGAGACCAAACATCATCACCGGCCATTGGCGCGCTCCTGATCATCGCCGGAGCGGTAGTTTTGCTCATCGGCATCATCGGTCTCTTGATCGCGCGGCAGGTCTACGGGCCGACGGGCCGAGTCCTGGAGCAGCAGTACGGTCAGTACGAGCCTGTGGTCGAGCTGCGGCGCGTGCATCCCAACTTCGTGGTTGCGGTGCTTCAGCTGCAGCAATCGCGCACCGTGCAGTTCGCCTCTCAAGCACACGCGACATTTCAGCCTTGATGGACGTAAACTGACGCCGTGCCCACCTCCAAGCGATTAAACGTTGCTGTCGTCGGGGCGACCGGATTGGTCGGCAACGAGATGCTGCGGATACTCGCGGAGCGAAAGTTTCCGGCCGAAAGGGTCCGCGTCTTCGCCTCTGAGAGGTCGACCGGAATGGAGGTCGCATTCAATGGCGACACGCTCGCCCTCCAAAGACTCGACGAGTCGGCGCTCGCCGGAGCAGACGTGGTGATGTTCGCGGCGGGAGCGGACATCTCGCTGATGTACGGGCCGATCGCGGCCGAGGCCGGCGCCCTTGTCATCGACAAGAGCTCTGCCTGGCGCATGAAGGACAACGTCCCCCTGGTGGTGCCCGAGGTGAACCCCGACGACATCAAAGAGAACGAAGGCATCATCGCCAGCCCGAACTGCACCACGATCCCGTTGACGATGGTGCTTGAGCCGCTGCGCAAGAAGGTCGGCGTCGAGCGGGTGATCGTGTCCACCTACCAGGCCGCTTCCGGCGCGGGCCGCGCCCTGGCCAACGAGCTCGCCGACCAGACGAAGGCCATTGCCGAGAACCGCGAGCCGCTGGTCGAGGCGACGACGCACCAGCTCGCGCACAACGTGATCCCCGGCGGCTGGCAGGCTCAGGGCTACGGCTACAACGAGGAGGAGATGAAGCTCGTCAACGAAACGCGCAAGATCCTCCACGACTCTGAGCTGAAGATCGTCGCCACGTGCGTTCGCGTGCCGGTGCAGGTCGGGCACAGCGAATCGGTGATCATCGAGACCATTGAGGAGGTCGAACCCGACGAGGTGAGGACGATTCTCGGCCAGGCGCCGGGGATCGTCATCGAGGACGACCCGATGGCGCGGATCTACCCGACGCCACTTCACGTCGCCGGACACGACGAGGTCTACGTCGGCCGGATCCGGAAGGATCTTTCGTCG
>DATEGL010000083.1:0-10610 GCA_035280145.1 Candidatus Dormiibacterota bacterium
GGCGCGGCTACGCCACTACCAGTACCTTGTCTCTTTCCAGGGGTCTGCTTCGTCGTGATAGCCACGTTGCTCCCAGAAACCTAGCCGGTTGCGTTCCATGAACTCTAGCCCGCGCAACCACTTCGCCGACTTCCAGAAGTACTTCGAGGGAACGAACAGGCGAAGCGGAAAGCCGTGGTCCGGCGTGAGGTCGGCGCCGTTCCAGCCGTAGCAGAGCAGGTTGTCGTTGTTGTTCAGGATGCTCAACGGAACGGATGTCGTGTAGCCGTACTCGCAGTGGGCCATGACGTACTTCGCTGTCGGCCTGGGCCTGACGCGATCGAGGATCTCGCGAACGGGTACCCCTGACCATCGGTCGCCGAGCCGGCTCCAGCCGGTCACGCAATGGATGTCGGCGACGACTTCCTTCGAAGGCAGGGCGCGCAGCTCGCCGTAGTCGAGCGACAGCTCGCTTTCGACCGCGCCGAAGACCTTGAAGTCCCACTTCGTGATATCTGTTTTCGGCACCGGGCCGAAGTGGAGCAGCGGCCAGCGATCAGGCGCTGTAAGGGTCTGGCCGGGCGGGATGCGCGAGGGGTCGACGCCCTCGGGCAGCCGTTTGCCTTTGAAGAGGGAGGCCATCGGAAGGCGAGTATAGGAGCGCGGGTATACTCGCCTTTCACCGCGCTAGAGACGCGCCCTTCGCGCGCCCGGCGGCGACTGCTGTGGGCCCGTAGCTCAGCTGGGAGAGCGCGTGAATCGCACTCACGAGGCCAGGGGTTCGAATCCCCTCGGGTCCACCAACCCGACATTGCTCTTGGCCGGGCGATAATCCCGCCATGAGCACGCGGACCGAAGACGCGGGCCGGTTCACCGGTCTCCAGGAGGGCGCGCTCGTCCTGGCGGACATCTCAGGCTATTCGGCCTTCGTCACCCAGACCGAGGTCGACCACAGCTGGTCCATCCTCCACGAGCTGCTTGACACGATGGTGCGCAGCCTCGAGGGGCGCATGGACGTCTCCCAGGTCGAGGGAGACGCGATCCTCTTCATCAGCGGCCTCTCGACCGCCGAGGTTGTCACCGCACTCGAGGGCACGTTCGTCGCCTTCCACCGCCGCCTGCGCGACATGCAGACCGTGACCACCTGTCCGTGCAACGCGTGCGCGAACATCGGTATCCTCAAGCTCAAGTTCGTCATCCACCACGGCAAGTTCTCGAGGCAGCGGCTGGGCAACGTCGAGCAGCTGCACGGCGCCGACGTGATCGTCCCGCACCGTCTGCTCAAGAACCACGTCCCGTCCAAGGAATACCTGCTCGTCACCGATGTGGTTCTCGAGCGATTGCCCAGCGAGGTGAAAGCGCGGTTCACTCCGCACTCCGAGCAGTTCGACGTTGGTCCCGTCTCGGGCGGTTACGAGGAGATTGCATACCTCTGGGGCCAAGCGCAGGCGACGGAGCGGAGACGAGTTGCGCCCGAAGAGGCGCAGGTGACCTCCGAGGTCATCGTCGACGCGCCCCGCGAATCCGTGTTCAGGCGGATGCTCAACCCCATGGTCATGGAGCGCTACCTCTTCTCAGACGACGTGGACGCTGTGCCGGGTGCGCGGGGCGAAGACCTCGGCGCCGAGTTCCACTGCCACCACGGCGGCAGCCTGGTCAACATGCGAGTCGTTGCGGTCGAGCCTGATACGGAGCTCACCCTTATCTCCGATCAACCGACGACGATGTACGTGACGACGCGCATGGCCGACGCTGATAACGGAGGCACGAAAATCACGCGCTCGTTCCTCTGGAACGAGCCGAGCGATCCTGAGATTGCAGAACCTTTGCGCCAGATGATGGAAGCCCAGGTTCTCGCCGGCGACGACGCGATCAGGTCGATCTTCGCCACGTAGCGTCCGGCCGCCCAAAGTACGGCCCCCCGCCAGGCTGCCGGGATGGTCTTAGCTGGCTCTTTTGGCCTCGCCCGAAGCAACGAGCTCCCGCAGGCGCTCCCTGGTGAACCGCCCGACGAAGAGCGGCACGAATTGAGGCACACGCGAGTCCGCAAGCCGCTGGATGGACTCGTCCGCGTAGAAGTCGATGGACTCCTCGGGCACCCTACCCCGGTATTCGTCCTTGATCGTGCGCACCTCAGAGTCGATCTGCCTGAGCACGGTCTCGTCGAATACAGCGCGCATGTGCTTCTCCTCACCACCGGATTGCCGGGACTCCCCAGACCCGTACAGCGCGGCCGCCAGAGGAATCATAGGGCCTCCCCACGACGGGCTTCAGGGGCCCTTGCCACGGCGGGCGCCGGGGCCTCGCGGCGGGTCGCAAGCGCCGATCCTGCAAGGACCAGCACCAAGCCGAGGCCCATCCCGATGGTCAGATTCTCGTGCAGGACCGCAACGCCGAGGATCGCCGCGACGGCCGGGTTGACATACGTGATCACCGTTGCGCGGACTGGCCCGATCTCGGCGATCAGCGCGAAGAAAAAAAGGAACGCGATCGCGGTGCACACGACTGCGAGGATCGCCACCGCGCCGACCACAGCGGGTCCTGGAAATGCGTGCGGTAGCTGAAGGGCCGCGACTGGGGCATACGCGATAGCGCACATCGCGAGCGAGACGCCGATGACGGTCACCGAGGAGATTCCTGTGAGGTACCGAGACAGAATTGCCGGGCCGACGGCGTATCCGATGACGACCAGCGCCATTGCCAAGAACGCCGATGCATCAGAGCCGTGCAGGTCGAATCCGACGATCAACGCCACCCCAACAACTCCGAGCAGGAAGCCCGAGATGCTCGCCGGCGCCAGGTGCTCGCGATTGCCGAGCGCGGTGGCGATCACGACTCCGACCAGAGGCACGGCCGAGATCAAGAGCCCAGCCAGGGCGCTGGCGATGTGCTGCTCGGCGCTCGCCAGAAAGAACCACGGCACCGCGCTCTCGACGGCAGCAAACGCCACGAGCGCGGGCCATTTTCGCCCGATCTCACTGAGCCAGCCTCGGGTCAGCACAATCGGGGCCAGGATCACAGCGGCCACGGCTGTCCTGAAGAACACGAGCGTGGCGGGCGAGATATCGGTGACCGCGACCCGGATCAGCAGATACGGGATGCCCCAGATCACGCACATGGCGGCGAACAGCAAAAAACCGCGGCGGGTCATCACAAGTTCCTAACCGGCCCTTCCGCCCGGGGCTTCCAACTCGGCGTTTGTGCGGCGCCCGAGGAGGCGTTTAGACTGCCTGCAGACGCCGCCAGCTTCAAGAGGGGGTATTCAGAATGGTGAAACTTTCGGCGATTCCTGTCGCGGCGCTGTTCGCGCTGATCGCCGCGTCGACTGCGCTTGGAAGCGGATCGGGCGAAGCGATCGTCACCGGTGCAAGTCCGACCACCCCGTTCTCGCAAAACAAACAGAACGAGCCGACCATCGCCAACGACGCGAGTCACCCGAAAGTCCTCGCCGCCGGCTCGAACGACGAGATCGACGAGCAGGGCTGCGATGGCTCGCACTGCCCCTTTACCGCGGGTGTCGGTGTCTCGGGCATCTACTTCTCGTTTGACTCGGGACACAGCTGGATCCAACCCACGTACACCGGCTGGTCCGCACGCGCGTGCAAGGGCGGGCCGTGCACACCTAAGGTCGGACCGATCGGCACCTTGCCGTTTTACTTCGAGAACGGCCTGGTCTCCGACGGCGATCCTGGCGTGGCCTTCGGTCCTCGAGCCGGCGCGAACGGCTTCAGCTGGAGCAACGGTTCCCGGCTTTACTACTCGAATCTGACCTCCAACTTCAGCTCTGCTCCTACCAGTGAGGCCTTCAACGGAGCGGAGGCGATCGCGGTCTCTCGTACCGACGACGTCAGGGCCGCCGCAGCCAGCAACGCGAACGCATGGATGGCGCCCGTGATCATCTCGCGGCAGTCCAGCACCACCTTCTCGGACAAATCGCAGATCTGGGCCGACAATGCGTCGTCCAGCCCGTTCTTCGGCAACGTCTACGTTTGCTGGGCAAGATTCCAGGGCCAGGAGAAAGGGCACGCCGCACCCGCTCAGCTGCAGGTGGCGGTCTCATCGGACGGCGGCAACACATGGAGCGAGCACCCGATTGGTGCCGCCGCCAACAACGGCCAGCGCAATCCTCTCGACGGCTGCACGGTGCGAACCGACAGCCACGGCAACGCATTCGTGTTCGGAGTCGGAACCGTGTCTTCGAGCGGAGGAAATGACTTTGAGCTCATGTCCGTCTCGAGCAACGGCGGCGGCTCGTGGTCCGCTCCGGCGCCAGTCGCGGGCCCGGTCTTCCAGCCTGGAGTTTTTGACCCGGGCCTGGGCCGAACCACGATTGACGGCATCGCCGGAGCACGCAGCGACCTGGCAATCGCACCCAGCGTCGACCTTGCCAACGGCGCGCCCAGTGGCGTTGGGGCGACGAACCGCATCGTCATGAGCTTCGTCAGCGGCAGCATCAACACCCAGCACGTCTTCTTCACCGAATCGACCAACGGCGGAGCGACCTGGGCCACACCTCGTGCGGTCGAAACGGCTGGTGACCACGGCATCTACACAGCGCCGGCCATCTCGCCAAACGGGACCGACGTCTACGTCGTGTACAACGCCTTCACCAACACCTACCGCACTAACACGAGCGACCCACGCAACCTGGTTGGTGTCCTGGTCCACGCGACGATCACGGGTCCAGGCGCGACAGGCGCGTTCTCTTCGATCAATCGAGGGGCAAACGGTGACCCGCGTGGCACGAGTCAGAACGGTCTAACCGCCGAGTTCCTCGGCGACTATGTGTATGCCACGGCGACCAGGACGTATGGCGCCGCGGTCTGGAACGACGCTCGGTTCGCAGCCGACTGCTCGGCAGTCGACACCTGGCGTATGTCTCTCCGCACGGCCCCTGGTTCAGTGGCAAAGCCGGCTCCGCTTGCGGTCTGCGCGGCTGCGTTTGGCAACTCCGACATCTTCTCGTTCACGACCGCCCCTTAATCCGCCGGGTTCACGAGGGGACGCCATGGGCGGCGTCCCCTCTTCTTTTTTCCTGACAATGGCCCGATGACCGACCGCGCCCGGGTTCTGGACAGGCGGGCGCTGAACCGGGCCTTGCTCGCGCGGCAATTGCTGCTGGCTCGCGTCCGCGCCTCGGCTTCTACCACTATCGAGCGACTCGTCGGTATGCAGGCGCAGGCTCCAAATCTCCCGTACGTCGGCCTCTGGACGCGCCTGGTGGATTTTCGACCGGAGCAGCTGTCGCGGCTGATCGAGACACGCGCCGCTGTGCGCATCTCCCTGATGCGCAACACCATCCACCTGGTCACCGCGCGGGACGCGTTCGGGATGAAGCCGCTCTTCATGCCCCTGCACGAGCGCGGCTACATGCACGGCAGCCCATGGGGCCGGGGCATGACCGAGTCCGATGTCACCGCCATCGTCAGCGCGGGTCGGGAGATCATGGGCGAGAAGCCGCACACGGTCGCCGAGCTCGCCAAGCGCCTCGCCTGGCAGTTTCCCGGCCGCGACGCGGTCGCAATGGCGTACGGCGTGCGGTACATGGTCCCGCTTGTTTTCACGCCGCCCCGCGGCGTCTGGGGCGCCAAGGGCCAGGTCACCCTCACCACTTTCGACGCCTGGCTCGGCAGGCCACCAGGACCTGCGTTAAAGGCCGAGCAGTTCGTGATGCGCTACCTCGGGGCGTTCGGCCCGGCGTCACCGGCCGACATGCGGGCATGGTCGGGGCTGGCGATGCGGAGTGCATTCGAGCGCCTGCGGCCCCGGCTGAAGATCTTCAGTACAGAGGAGGGCCGAGAGCTTTTCGACTTGCCGCGGGCGCCGCGTCCCGACAGCGATACCCCAACGCCTGTCCGCTTCCTGCCCGACTACGACAACATCCTGCTCGCCCACGCGGACCGCACCAGGATCATGCCCTCAGGCAAACACCTCGGCATGTTCAACAGCAACGGCGTGATGCAGGGCGCCGTGTTGGTCGATGGATTCGTGAGGGCGTTGTGGAAGCCTGCTCGAGGTCTCATCACGGTGATCCCGCTGGAGAAGCTGATTCCAACTTCGGTGCGTGGCCTCATCGAGGACGAAGCTTTGCGGCTCGAGGAGTACCTTGCACCAGGCGAGAGACATGAGGTTAGGTTCGGACCAGTCCAGGCCTAGGCAGTCACCGCCACGCGGCCAGGCTTAGCGGGCTGTGCTGCCGAGGTGACCGGCTCCTGCTCAAACACGGCCACTGCGGCGGCAACGACCTGCGGGTTCCACTGCGTGCCGGCTCCGCGTCGAAGCTCGTCGATCGCCGAGCCCCAGGACTTCGCGCCTCGGTAGGCACGGGCGCTGGTCATCGCATCGAGAGAATCCGCCACCGGGATCACCTGCGCGATCAGCGGCAGCCCGCGGGCGAGGATTCGGTTGGGATAACCCTTCCCGTCGTATCGCTCGTGGTGCGTCAGCACGAGCTCACGAACCCGCGCGTACTCGGAGAAGGGTTGCAGGATGTCGAACCCCAATCGCGGATGGGTCTCCATCACCAGCCTTTCCGCCGCGGTCAGCGCGCCGGCCTTCAAGAGGACTGAGTCCCCGATTCGGATCTTGCCGACGTCGTGCACTTTCGCCGCCAGCTCCACGAGGTCGACGTCGGCGCTTCCGAGACCCAGCTGTCGAGCGATGGCGTGCGAGTAAACGGCAACGCGCTGGGAATGCTGGAACGTGTACGGGTCGCGCCGGTCGACCTCTTCCGCCATCCGCTCCATGGCGAGAACGCTGTCGTGCCGAAGCGCGACGCGGTAGTTGAGCAACCGGTAGACGAGCACCGCCGGCAGCAGACCGAGCGACAGGAGCAACGGGGCGCGTACCGCGGCGAAGGCAGCCGCCGCACCGATCATGTACAGCATCGCAAACTCGGCGAGCGCCACTTTGTGGGTGTTTCGGAATACAGGCAGCGGTCCTCGGCCAGTGGTGAGGCCAACCGCGGTGGCAACGAGTAAGAGGTTGATCGCGTACATCGCGGCCGCCGCGGCTGCCACCACCAGGAGCCCTTCCGGCAGCTGCAACGCCCCGCGCGCCGAAACTCGACCCGAGGCAAGAATCGTCGCCGCGACCAGCACCGAGAGCCCCAGTTGACCCGAGTTGAACAGCAGCGACGCCGCCACGCTGAAAGGCGGTCTCTCGCGGGTGCGGACCATGCGGCGCCCGGACGAGATCAAAGTGTCGACAACTGAGGTCCCTGCCACGACCGCCGCCGCCTCCCACGCCGGGACGAGCAGGGCCGCGGCGAAGAAAACAGCGCTGGCGACGCTCAGCTTCTGGCTCAGGTTGACGTGGATCGGAAACTGCATAGCCAGGACTCCAGCGACGACCAGCGAGCTGATCAGGCCGGCGTCGAGGGTGACGCCGCCGGCGCGCTCGGCGCCGGCAACGATCAACCCCAGGCCGACCAGTCCCATGGTCAGCCGAAAAAGCTCGGACCGCCTGCGCGGCGTCATACCTTCAGGGCGTGTCCAGCGTGAATCGCAGATGCACCGGCGCCCCGCTGTAGCCGCTTCCGCTCGCCAGCACCTTGCCGGAACCGAGGAGGCCCGTGGTCACCTCGTCGTAGGTGGCGTACTTGAGCAGCAGGCCGGTCGGGACGTAGATCGTCATGTTGACATTCGTTACCGGCTTACCTGACCGGTAGCCGCGGGCAACCGTGTAGCTCTCGGTCGGCAGGCCGAGGTCGAGCAGGCTCGAAGTCCAGACGCTGTCGTAGACCGGTTCGATATGCCCGCCCGGGGTCACGATCAGGACCAGCGGATCCCAGTCACAGAACGTCGCTGCCGCGCTCGCGCTCGCCGCGGACGCGAACAGAATCCCGGCCGCCAGCGCGACGGCCAACACCACCCTCTTCATTTGCTTCCCAATCTCCCTCAAAGGTTGTCGAACGGCGACAACCTCACCCCAAGACGCATGCGAAACGCTAGTGGGGTCTGGGTCGAACTCCTGTAAGAAAGGTGTAAATCGTTCCTAAATGGCAATGTCCTTTAGTGAAAAACGAAGGCCCGCCAGAATCAGCGCGATCGCGCCGGCCCCTACCAGGACCGCCAGGTTCCCCAGCTCGACGCCTCGGAGCAGCGGGTTGCCGTAGTAGTACAGGGCCGACAGCTTCAGGGTAGCGTCGGGCCAGTTGAGCCCGGGTCCGATGAAGCTGATGACGAACCAGATGACGAGCAGGAAGCTGAGAAGGCCCGTGTCCACCGCCGTCCGCAGCCACCCGGAGAACAGGTAGCCGAGGGCGGCCACGAGCAGGCCCAGCGGCAGCATCGTCAGCGTCGCCTCCGCCAACCTTCCGCCGTCGACGGAGACGCCGGCCAGCGCCGCGATGGCGGCCGTAGCCCCAAAGGTAACCAGGGTGATGGCGACGGTCGCGGTGGAGAGCGCTGCAAACTGGCCGAGGATCACGGCAAGCCGCGGTTGTGGCGTGGAGAGCACGATCTCCAGACGGCCATCCTCCTCGTCTCCCGCCCACTTGCTTGCCTGCGTGACTGAAAACGCCATCAGCATCACCGGCAGAAAGATGAAGAGCAGGCTCAGGATCGTCTGTGCGTTCACGAGGTTGCTGCCTGTGGACTTGATCAACGCGCTTCCGAGCTGAGACTGCATCAGGGCAGCCAGCTGCGCGGCCGTCTGCTTGGCGATGAGTACGAACCACGCGCCGAAGCCTGCGATCGCGAGCGTCCACCAGAACGCGGGCACCGCGACCATTGCCAGCCCGCGTCGGTACACCGAACCTAGCGACCAGTGGTTGACCGGCAAAACGGCTGGCTTAGCCGGGCGTTCGGGCAGCCTGAGGAATGCCGGACCGGACACCACCCCGCCCACGTCACGGCGCGCGAAGAGCCAGATGGCGGCGCCTGTGAGCACGAGTGAAAGCGCGAGGAGGAGCAGCATGCCGCCGGCGTCGGCGCCGTAGCCGGGGATGAGCGGCTTGGACAGGTTGTAGTAGTACACGGGCGACAGCCGGCTGATCCACTCGGTCCCCGAAATCACGCGGTGTGCCATATCCATCACGGCGAAGACGAGCAGCAGCCCGGCGGTGAGCCCAGCGGCGGTTCTGCGTTCCTGCGTGAACTGCGAGATCAACAGCGCGACGGCACCGAAGAACGCGGCGATGAGCGCCATGTTCAACCCGAAGAGAAGTGTGCTGACGAAGCTGGCGTCGACACCCGCCTTGCGGGCGCCCCCAAACGCCAGGACGCCGATCAATAGAGCCATCAGCGCGAGCGCCGACCACATTGCGGCGACCTTTTCCAGCGCCACGCGCGCACGCGCCCTCGGCACGGAGAGGAGGACGTCGATGGAGCCTCGCTCCTCTTCGCCGCGGATGAAACGGCTCTCCGCAAGCATTGGCCAGAGCGCGACGACGAGGACCGTCAGCCCGTATTTCCACGTCGCGTAGCCACCCGAGGTGTCGATCTTGATCGGTTCGGCAAACCAGGCGAAAGACGGCCCAAGGGCGATCAGCGCCGCACGTGCCCCCGGCGTGGAGACAAGCGCCGGGACGGTGGAGTAGATCGCCGCGATGAGCGCACCCCAGCCCAGGCCCCAGCCGAGGATGCCGATCCGGTAATCGCGAAGGGTCTTTAGGTAGATGCTCCTAACCAACACCGGCGACCTCCTTGGGAGCCCTCCCGTCGCTTTCGTAGTAGCGAAGGAAGATGTCCTCGAGGCTTGGCTCGTAGCTGGTCAGCGAGACGACTGGGTAGCGCGCTGCTGTCTTGATCACCGCGTCCGCCGGCCCCTGGATCGCGATTCGGATCGCGTCGCCGTTGTTCAGCCGCTCGACACCGGTCACGCCTGCGATTGACGAGAACGACTCGACCGGCACCGGCTCCGCGAAGTGGATCGTGATCTCGTAGTGCTTGATGTCTTTGAGCTCGGCCACTCCGGCGATCTGCGCGATCCGCCCTTCTCTGATGATGCCGACCTTGGTGCAGGTCTTCTCGACCTCGCTCAAGACGTGCGACGACAGGAACACGGTGCGCCCCTCGGTTCTGGCTTCGCGGACCATGCTGTCGAACTCCTGCTGGTTAAGCGGATCCAGGCCGCTCGTGGGCTCGTCCAGGATCAGAACTCGCGGTCGGTGCATGAACGCCTGGATCAGCACCACCTTCCGTTTGTTGCCCGTCGAGTAGTGCCGGAACTTGCGGCTGGTGTCGAGGTCGAATCTCTGCACGAGCTGCTTCAAGTACTTCTGATCGACGTTGCCGCGCAGGTGAGCGAAATATTCGAGCAGCTGTCCTCCGGTCAGGTTCGGATCGAGCGCCGGCTCACCCGGCACGTAGCCGATCATCTTCTTGATCTCGACGGATTGCGCCCAGCAGTCGAGTCCCGTGATCCGCGCACTGCCTTTGTCGGCGCGAATGAGCGCCATGAGGATGCGAATGGTCGTCGTCTTTCCGGCGCCGTTCGGGCCCAGGAATCCGAAGACCTCGCCTTCGGCGACCTCGAAGGAAACGTCGATGATTCCGCGCTTGCTCCCGTAGCTCTTGGTGAGCTTTTCAACTTCGATGATGGATTTCATTTCGCCTCCTACCCGAACCATTCGTGAAGGGTTGACTCGTCGTTGAGATGGATCGACCCTGCCTGAGCACCCAGGATTC
>DATEGL010000084.1:0-18210 GCA_035280145.1 Candidatus Dormiibacterota bacterium
CGCGACCGGCGACGGAATTTCAGCGTTGACCTTGTCGGTGTGCGCCTCCATCAGCGTTTCGCCTTCAGCCACGTGCTCGCCGCGCTGTTTGCTCCACGCGCCGATCGTGATCTCCTCGGCTCCCTGGAGGTCGGGCATGACGATCTCCTGCGTCTCAACGCTCACGAGCTAATTCTCCTCTCAGGCCATCGAAACGACGTCGAGCAGGTCTTCCTCCCAGTAGTCGATCCGGCCCTCGGGCATGAACAGCACACGCCCCGGCTGGAGCGCCTGCACGAACTCGGGGTCGTGGCTGACGATCACCATCGTCCCAGGCCAGGCGGCAAGCGCCCGTGCCACGCCGGTGCGGGAGGGAGGGTCGAGGTTGTTCGTCGGCTCGTCCAGCAGGAGCAGGTTGTGCCGGCCTGCGACGAGCTGGGCCAGCGCGAGCTTGGTCTTCTCCCCGCCCGAGAGTGTTCCGGCGTCTTGCCGCGCCACGTCGCCTGTGAGGCTGAACATCCCGAGCAACGAGCGAAGAACGCGCTCGTCCGCGTCGGACTGCTCGCGCATGTGCGCCAGCACCGTGGCGCCTGCGCGTATCCCTTCGTGCTCCTGCGCGTAGTACCCCGGCGACACCCCGTGGCCCAGGCGCAAGGCGCCGGCGTTCGGTTCGCTCTGGCCGGCGAGGATGCGGAGCAGGCTCGTTTTGCCGGCGCCGTTGAGGCCCATGACCAGGAGCCGCTGGTGCCGCTCGACCTCGAAGGTGACGTCGCGAAACACCAGCGGGCCGCCGTAGCCTTTGGCAAGCCGGTTCACGCTGAGCACGACACGCCCGCTGTGTGGCGGCTCGGGAAAGCTGATCTTCACATTCCGTTCGCGCCGCGGCGCGGTCACACGCTGGGCCTTCATGCGCTCGACACGCGTGAAGATCGACTTCGCCTGCCTGGCCCGTTTCTCGGTCTGCCGGCGCATCACCTCGGCAAGCAGGCTCAGTCGCTTGATCTCGGCCTCCTGGCGATGGGCCAGCGAGGTCAGTCGCTTCTCCTCGAGAGCGCGCGCTTGCCAGTACTGCGAGTACGTCCCGCGGTATTCGATCAGTCTTCCCGCGTCGATGTGGAGCACTCGCGTGATCGATGCGTCCAGCAGTCTGAGGTCGTGGCTGACGACGATGACCGACCCGCGGTAGTCACGAAGAAAGTCCATCAGCCAATCCTTCGCGTTGCTGTCCAGGTGATTCGTCGGCTCGTCAAGAAGCAGCAGGTCGGGGTCCGCGAACAGCACCCGCGCGAGCTCGACGCGCCTGCGCTCACCACCGGAGATCACACTCAGGGGTAAATCGACGCGGTCGAGTGCCAGGCCCAGGCCGGTCGCGATCCGCCTCGCGTCCGACTCGCCCGAGTAGCCGCCATCCAGGCGGTAGCGCTCCTCCGCATCCGAGAACTTCTGTATGAGCGCCGGCGAGTGGTCGTGCTCGAGACGGCGATGTAAATCGGCGAGGTGCGCGGCGGCGCGGTCCAGGCCTCTGCCCGACAGGATGTGCGACAGCGCGGTGTGGCTCGCCTCGCCCCGCGGCCGCGGGTTCTGCGGCACGTACCCGATGGTTCCTCGCCGGAGCACGATGCCGGCTGCCGCGTCGTCCTCCCCGCTCACGACCTTGAGCAGGCTTGTCTTGCCGGCGCCGTTGCGGCCGACGAGGCCGACCTTGTCATTGGCGGCCACGGTGAAGCTCGCGTCGGCGAGGACGCGGCGCGCGGCGACATCGACGGCGAGGTTGCGAACCTGCAACAAGGCATCGCGATGTTACGTGGTGAGGCCGCCGGCGTTCGGTAAACAAATTCGCCCAGGAGGCCGTTCTCAAATGAAAAAGGTCCTTGTCATCGTTGCGATCCTTGTGGCGGCGGCCGCCTGCGGAGGCGCCAGCAGCACCGGCTCGGGGGCCGGCTCGCCGTTCTCTTCTCAGTCCGGTCGCGGCGGGTCAGTCGACGCCCAGGCCCCGAGCAAGAGCGCCTCAGCTCCCAACGGGACCACCACAGCCGGTGGTTCCACGACCGTCCCTGCGACCACCGTCCCGGTCCTCCAGGGTCCCCCCGTCATCCGCCAGGCGCAGCTCAGCATCACGGTCGGGTCAGGGACGTTCGCTTCCAAGCTCAGCGAGGTCCGCCACCTCGTGGAGGCCGCGGGCGGCTTCATTGCCGGAACCGACGCGACTGCCAGCCCGGCCGCCGAAACCCAGAACAGCCAGCTCCGCACCGGCGTGATCAATTTCATGGTCCCAGCCGACAGGTTCGACGCCACGATCGATGAGCTCTCGGGCGTCGGCAAGGTGCAGAGCGAGCACATCGCGGGCCAGGACGTCAGCGCCCAGTACGTCGATCTTCGGGCGCGGCTCGCCAACGCCGAAGCGCAGCGCAACGCGATGCTCGCGCTGCTCGCGAGGGCTCAGAACATCAGCGACATCATCGCCGTGCAGAACCAGCTCGGCCAGATCACGGCTCAGATCGAGCAGTTCAAAGGCCAGATCAAGTACCTGGACGACAACACCTCTTACAGCTCCGTGAGTGTCACCCTGACCGAGTCGGGCGCTCCCACGCAGGCCGCACCGTCCGATAGCTGGGGGTTCGCGACCGCCCTCAATGACGCGGCGCACAACTTCATGACGACCGTTAACTACGCGGTGAGCGGACTCGGCGCTCTCGGACCGTTCATCCTCCTAGGCGGCCTCGGCTACCTGATATGGCGGCGGCGGCGCACGCCGGTGGCCAGGCGGGCGTAAGGACAATCTGGCGGGCTGGGCTCACATCCCAGCCCGCTTTCAGTAACCTCGATCGGTAATGCTGAAAACACTGTGCCGGAGCGGATGCACGTCTTGATGCGGCGCAGGTGACGCCGGACGATCCGGCAGACGAGCAGCAAGCCGAAGTCGTCGAGCTGCCCGCCGCCTCACGCGCGACCGACATCGCGCTCGACGAGCTGGAGCTGGTCTATGCGTTCATCTATGCGCGGGTCGGCAACCGCGCCGACGCGGAGGACCTGACACAGCAGGTGGCGCTTAAGGCCATCCCCCGGCTCAGACAGGGCGCGCCGGCGAGCGCCATCCGCGGTTACCTGTTCGCGACCGCACGCTCGGTGCTGGGCTCGTTCTGGAGCACGCGCCTGGGGCTATCCGAGGCGGAGCTTCGTGAGGACCTGGCGCTGGTGCCGCCCTCTGAACCTCCGTCCGAGGAAGGGGTCGAGACAGTCCAGGAGATCCTGGCCGAGCTTTCCGACAACTATCGCCGCGTCCTCGAGCTCCGTTTCCTACACGGGTATTCGTTAAAGGAAGTTGCAGCAGAGATGAAGTCAACGGTCGGTGCAATCAAGGTCATGCAGCTTCGCGCCCTGCGCGCGGCGGCGAAGGTCCGGTTCCCGAGATGAACCGCAAACCAGAGGAACGGGTTGACAAGATCGTCGCCAGCCTGCTTCGGGGCAGGCGTCTCAAGCTCCGCGCGGGCGACGCCGAGGAGAAGGAGGCGATCACCGCCGCGGCTCGCCTGGCGGGCACCCACCAGGGCCCTCAGCGCATGCACCCGGCGTTTCGCAAGCGCCTGGCCAGAGCTCTCGAACAATCGCCGGGCGAGCTCTGGGTCACCCGGCGGTCCGCGCTCGTCGCCGGGCTTGGCCTGGCGGCCGGACTCGCCGGCGGGGGAGTGCTGGGACGAGCGTTCGAACCGGCGCGGGCACCCGCACATGCTCCTGCCGCCGGCGGCGACGTGATCAACCCGACCAGAGGCCGTTGGGTGGACGTCGCCGCGATGGCTGACCTCTCCGAGGGACACGCCATGAGGGTCAGAGCGGGAGGCGTTGGCGCCTTCCTCTTCCGCCACGGGGACACGGTCACGGCGGTCTCTTCGATCTGCTCCCACCTCCCATGCGAGCTCTGGTGGGAAGGGAGCACGCAGACTCTCAACTGTCCCTGCCACCCGGCTTCGTTCTACGCGAGCGGCCAGCCAACTGATCCCTACGCGCTGCGGGCGCTGAGCAAGCTGCAGGTTCGCGTCACGACCGTGGGTCGCGTCGAGGTGCTGGGGACGGAATGAACGTTCGAGCCCATCGGTCGAGGCAGCTTGCCCTCGACAGCTGTCTCCAGCTTCTCGAGGAGGCGCAGGTCCGGGGCCAGGCCCGTGTCGACGGGCCGCTGGGTAGCTCGCTGCGCCGCTACCTCGAGCACGCTGGGGTCATCGCCGATCACCGGCTCGAAGGCCGGCGGATCGATCGCGTGCTGGACGACATATTCGCGCTGCAGGCGGCGTTGCTCGGGCAGGATCCCGAGGACAGCAGGCACCACAACGGGGTCTAGCCCCGCTGGCGCTCCGCGCCACGTCCCCAGTGCAAAGGGAGGACGTGGGCCGGGCTATGATCCCTCCTTGTGACTACGAGCTTCAGCTCCTCAGCGTCCTTTCTTCTCACCTCGGAATCCGTCACCGAAGGCCACCCCGACAAGGTCTGCGACCAGGTCTCTGACGCGGTCCTCGACGGGATGCTTGGCCAGGACCCGCACGCGCGGGTCGCGTGCGAGACAGCCATCACCAAGGGCCTGTGTGTCGTGATCGGCGAGGTCACCACGCGGGCCGACCTGGACATCCAGCGCACCATTCGCGACACGATCCGCGGCATCGGCTACAACGACGAATCAATCGGTTTCGACGCGGATCATGCCCTGATCCAGGTCTACCTGAAGGAGCAGTCACCAGACATCGCCGCGGGCGTCAACCATTCGCTCGAAGAACGCGAGGGCATTCAAGCGGGCGATCCATTCGAGCTGCAGGGCGCCGGCGACCAGGGCATGATGATCGGCTTCGCGTGCCGCGAGACCCCTGAGCTCATGCCGCTGACGATCTCGCTCGCGAACCGGCTGGCCAAGCAGCTGGCCGAGACGCGGAAGAACGGCTCGCTTCCGTTCCTGCGCCCGGACGGCAAGACGCAGGTGACGGTGGAGTACGAGTTCGGCAAGCCAAAGCGGATCGAGGCGATCGTCGTGTCCACGCACCACGCCGCCAGCGCAACGCAGAAGGAGATCGCCGAAGGCGTCCGCGAGCTGGTGATCGATCCTGTCGTCGCCGGACAGGTGATCGATAAGAACACCAAGATCATGGTCAACCCGAGCGGACACTTCGTCGTCGGCGGGCCGGCCGCCGACGCAGGTCTCACCGGGCGCAAGATCATCGTCGACACGTACGGCGGCGTGGCCAGGCACGGTGGCGGTGCGTTCAGCGGCAAGGACCCGAGCAAGGTCGACCGCTCGGCCGCCTACGCCGCACGCCACGTGGCGAAGAACCTGGTCGCCGCCGGCCTGGTCGACCGTTGCGAGGTGCAGGTCTCGTACGCGATCGGCCGCGCACACCCGACGTCGGTTGCGGTCGAAACGTTCGGCACCGGCGCAAAGTCGGAAGCCGAGCTGCTGGAGCTCGTGCGCCGGCATTTTGACCTCCGGCCGGGTGCGATCATCGCGAACATGGACCTGCTGCGCGCGATCTATCGGCAGACCGCGGCCTACGGCCACTTCGGCCGTGACGACCTGGGCGTGCCGTGGGAAGAGACCAACAAGGTCGACGCGCTCAGGGCTGACGCAGCCGTCGCGGCCCGACCCCACTAGAACGCCACCACTCCGCATTCGCGACACGCTGTCGGGTCGCAAGGTCCCGATCAAGGCGCCGCCGCGAAAGCCGGTGACACTGTACGTGTGCGGCGTGACGCCCTACGACTCGGGCCACATGGGCCACGCGTTCACGTTCTCCATGTTCGACGTGCTCGTGCGTTTTCTCGAATCCGGCGGAACGCGCGTGAAGTACGTGCAGAACATCACCGACGTCGACGATCCGCTGTTCGAACGGGCGCGTCGCGACGGGATCGACTGGCGTGAGCTGGCGGGCCGCGAGACGCAGGTCCACATTCGCGACATGACGGTCCTCGGCTGGCGGCCGCCGGATGTGATGCCGAAGGTGTCGGAGGAGATAGACAGCATCCTGGGCGCGGTGTCGAAGCTGAGCTCGAAGGGATTCGCCTACCAGACCGACGCACTTTATTTCAACGCGTCGAAATACCCGGCCTTTGGTCGTCTCTCAAAGCTGACGCGGCGCTCCATGCTGCGCAAGCTGCGCGCCGAAGACATGCTCGGCACCGTCGGCCCCGGGGCGAAACGCGAGCTTCTCGACTTCGCACTGTGGCGCGGTTCGCGCGAAGACGAGCCAGAGTGGCCGTCGAAATTCGGCCCGGGCCGGCCCGGCTGGCACATCGAGTGCACCGCGATGTCTCAGCACTACCTCGGCGACCAGATCGACATCCACGGCGGCGGACGCGACCTGGTCTTCAGTCACCACGAGTCGGAGCGCGCGCAGTCCGAATCAGTCAGCGGGAAGAAGCCGTTCGCCCGTGCGTGGATGCACGCAGGCCTCGTGCGGTACGAGGGTTACAAGATGAGCAAGTCCCGCGGCAACCTGGTCAAGGTCAGCCAGGCGCTGCAGAGGGCGCCGGCGGCGGCGGTGCGCCTTTACCTGGTCTCCCACCGGTACGGCCGCGACTGGACATTCGAGTGGAAGGGTCTGTCCCGCGCTGCGAGGTTCATCGAGCGGATGCGCAAATTCCTGGCAGACGATGCGCGACGCGACTACGAGCGGCGGCCGGCCTCCGATCGCAAGCTGATGGCCGAGTTCAACGCCGCGCTGGCAGATGACCTGGACACGCCGCGCGCCGCGCGAATTCTGGGCAAGGCGCTGCGTCAGGGCGACGCGGCCGCGGTGCGGGCGATGAAGGACGTGCTTCTGGGCTCAGCAGCTCTCAGTTAGGCGACCTCGAGTGGAGAGCCGCAGTTCGGGCACTCCATGTTCGCGTCGAGCTGCACCATCGTTTCGCACACCGGGCAGAGCACGTCGGTGACAGCCTCGGCGACGGGCTGATCCTCGGCGGCATCCGCGTCCATGGCGGCCGGCACCTCGCCCAGGTCGACCGCCGGCGCGCCGCAGTTGAGGCACACGTAACCCGGCTGGGTGACCCGATGGTCCTGGTAAACGCCGGTCGCGTCGACCTCGACCTCCGCGAAGAGGGCGCGAAACAGCGTTCCGCCGCACCGGCGCGAGCAGACGAGCACCATGAGATCAAGACTAGGCGAGGCGGCGACGAAGCGATCCGGTGCCGGCGATGATGAGCAAGACGATGAATCCGGTGACCACGCCGGCGTCGAGCTGCAGCGAGGACCACGTAAGGTCGGCGCCTTTGACCATGATGTCGCGCATCCCGTTGACCGCGTAAGTGAGGGGCAACACGTTCGATAGCCACTGGAGCGGAGTGGGCTCGCTCGAGACTGGGAAGATGATCCCTGACAGAAGGACCTGCGGCACGACCACCAGCGGGATGAACTGAACGGCCTGAAATTCCGAGCGCGCGAACATGCTCAAGAAAATGCCGAGATTCACCGCCGCGATGGCCATGAGCGCCTCGACGCCGAAGATCAGCAGGACGTTGCCCTGGTTGTGGATGCGCAGCACGGCGAGAGAGAACACGAGCACCTCAGTCGCCTGGACAAGCGCGACGACCGTGAACCCGAGCATGTAGCCGATCACGATCTCGCCGCGGCGCAAGGGGCTGGCCATCAGCCGCTCGAGCGTGCCCTGCGTGCGTTCGTTGAGGAACGAAACGATCGTGATCACGAAGACGAGGAAGAAAACTACGAGACCGATGAAGGCGGCGCCGAAGTAATCGAGGGTGTCGTAGTCCTTGCCGCCGTACAGATACGTCACGTTTGGATTGAAGCTGAGGCCGCGCCCCGACACGCGTGACGCGAGCGAGATCAACGACTGCTGAAGCGCCTGCAGCACCGGTGCGTCCGCGCCCGGCTGCGAACCCTCGAGATGGACTTCAGGCGCGACCGTGCCGCTCTGCGCCTGCTGGCTGAAATCCGCCGGCAGGACGATGTACGCGACGAGCGAACCGTCCTTGAGCCTGGCCTCACCGTCGGACGCATGAATGTCGCTTGTCGTGATCTTGCTCGACTGGCGCAGGGCGTCGGCGACGAGCGCGCCCAGCGGACCGGCGTCCTCGTTGGCGATACCGACTGCGGGCGCGCTGGAGGAGCCGCGCAGCAGATAGCCGAGCAGTCCGAGGATGACGATGGGCGCCACGAACAGCAGGGCGAGCGTGCGCCGGTCACGACGGAATCCCTGCAGAAGCCTTCGCGTGATCGCGCCGATGCGGTGGCCGCTCACGACTCTGCGCTCCGCCCGGCCAGGGCCAGGAATGCTTCTTCGAGATTCTGCGAGCCTCCCTGGGCGCGGATCTCGTTCGGAGTGCCCTCGGCGAGCAGCCTTCCGTACTGGATCAGCCCGAGACGCTGGCAGCGGTCGGCCTCATCCATGACATGGCTGGAGATGATGATGGTGGTGCCGTCCATGGCCATCTGGCGGAAGTACTCCCAGAACTGCACACGCAGCTGTGGGTCGATGCCCACGGTCGGCTCGTCGAGGAGCAGCAGCTCCGGACGATGCACGAGCGCGCACGCGAGCGAGCAGCGCTGGCGCATGCCGCCGCTGAGGGTGGACACGACCGAACCGCGGCGTTCGTACAGCTGCACGAGCTCGAGTGCGGCCTTGACCCCAGATTCGGCGCCGTTGATGGCGGCGAAGAAAGCGACGTTTTCCTCGACCGACAGCGCCGGATAAAGGGCAGCCTGCTGCGTCATGTAGCCGATGTGGCGCAGCACTGCGACCTGGGGCATGCGCTGGCCGAGCACCGTGACGGTTCCCGCATGCGCCGCGAGCAGGCCACAGATCAGGCGGATTAGCGTCGTCTTGCCCGCGCCATTCGGTCCGAGCAAGCCGTAAATCTCTCCCTGGCTGACCTGAAGGGTGACGGCGTTCAGCGCTTTGAACGCGCCGAACGACTTCGACACGTTGTCCACGTTGACGGCATAGGTCTCACTCATGTCCTTCCTCCTTCGGTTCCATGCCGCGCAGAAATGTTTCGGCGAGCTCGGTGACGACTTTCTCGCCCTCGATGTCCAGGCCCAGGACGCGTTCGGCGAGCGGCCGGGTGAGGATGTGAAACATCACCGGCCCGATGAACGACTGCATCGCCAGGAGAGGATGTGTGCGGCGCAGCCGGCCGGTCTCCATCTGCGAGACCAGATAAGTCATCAGCAGACCGGCCACCCTCGAGATCACCGCGGCAGCCGCCTCGCGCGTCTCGGGGGCGAGTCCGCTGATCTCGAAGAACAGCGCCCGCACGAGACCCACCCGGTTCTCGCCTCCGGCGTAGATGGATCGATACGCGGTGCGCGCTAGCTCGGGCAGGAGGCGTTCGGGCGGTTCGTCACGCCACTCGGTCAGCAAGCGGGTCGCCGGCTCGAGCGGGGAGTAGGCCTCGACCATTGCCGTGAAGAGGGCCGCCTTTCCAGGAAACAGGCGATAGAGGGTCGCACGCGACACCCCGGCCCGGTCTGCCAGCTCGTCCATCGAGAGCGCCGTCAGACCGTTGGCGCCCATCAGGTCCGCGGCCGCGACCAGGATCCGAGCCCGGGCGCCAGGCTCGGGCGTTACGTCGAGGGCTTCGAGAAGGGCTTCCCGCGATTGGAAGTGGCGGTAGAAGCTCGCCCGCGAGACGCCGGCTGCTCGGGCGAAGTCGTCGATGGTCGGCTTACCACCCCTGGCCAGCACCGCAGGCGCCCGTTCGAGGATGCGCGCCCTGACCGGCATGAGGCGAGACTAGACGAGATGTCGCGTCTTGTCAACTCTCAACGCTGCCGAGGGCCTGCTTGACTTCGACGACAAGCGGGTCGAGCTGATGCAGGCCCACTCGAGCGACAAGAGCAAAGCTGTTCGGGGCGACCTGCCGGGCCTCCTCGAGCCGGCCGCGGCTGGCGAGGAACTTTGCCAGCTCCAGACCGGCCATGCCCTTGACACTGTGGTATTCCGTGTCGGCCACGGCCTCGAGACCACGCCGCAGAGCGGTCTCACCTTCTTCATCGCGGCCCTCCGCCGCGCGAATCACTCCGAGCGCGACGTAGGTCTCTGCGATCGCGGTCACGTCTTCCGACCGCAGCGATTGAAGCGCCATCTCGATGAATCGATCGGCCGACGCCACGTCGCCGGCATCGCTTGCAGCGCGAGCCCGCAGAGCGGCCAGCTCGGATCGATTCCATCGCTCACCCGTTTCGCGACTCAGCTCTAGCGCGCGATCGAACACAGAAGCCGCCTCTGCCGGCCGGTGCGCCAGAAGGAGCGTGTGACCCAGAAAGCGCAAGGCGCTCACCTGATGCTGTCGCGTTCCCGCTTCAGAGGCAGCTTGCTCGTAAGCTCGCCAGTGCTTCTCGGCGGCGGCGAGGTCGCCGGTCTTGAAAGTGATGATCCCGCGGTCGAACATCACGCGCAGGGCGACACTTCGGTAGCCATGGCGCTGAGCTAGCACGTCAGCCTCGACCAGGTAACGATGGGCCGCGTCATCGTTCCCTCGCATGTTCTCCGCCCGCACAAGCTCCGCAGTGATTGCGGTGGCATGGGCGATGTCGCCGATGGACTGAGCTCGCCGCAGCAGGTCACTGTTCACCGCCACATACTCGGAGAGCTGCCCTCGAGCCCAGAGCTCGGTTGTCCCGACGTGCCGCGCTTCGATCTCAGCCTCTTTATCGCCGGCCTTGACGCACGCCTCGATCGCGCTCGCGACAACCTGGTGGAACTCCTCGAAGGAACCCTCCATGGCCCAATGGAGGATCCATGCCTCGACGAGCCGTGCAGTTGCGACCACAGACAGCAGCCCGGCCTCGTCGCCGAGGGCCGCCGCTTCTCTGGCTGCCTCGCGAGCTTGCGGATAGTCGGCGCGCATCACCAGAAGCTGAGCCTCGAGCAGGCGGACCCTGGCGCGTGTCGCGTTGCCTCCGCCGTCCGGTAGGACGTCCATTGCTTCGTGGAGGGACTTCAGCGCTCCTTCAAGGGTCAAGCCCTCGTGGCGCATGCGCGCTCGCTCGGCCAGGATCAACATCCAGTCCCCGACCCGCCGCGCGCGGTCCTGCACCAGCTGGTCGTCGAGCCGAAGCTCGACCGAAAGAGCGAAGGATCGTTCGGCGTGGTGAGCGATTATCTCGGCAACCTGCGGCGGGTCGCCTGATCTCTCAAGCACAGCACGGAAGGCATCGTGGAGATCAGCGCGTCGCGACTTGGGGAGAGATCCGTACGCCGCGTCTCGAATCAGGATGTGGCGGAAGCGGTATTCATCGTTAGTGCCGTCGCCGCCGGCGACCAGGCCCTTGCGGCGCAATGTCTCGAGCAGGCGATCATCGTCGGTGCCCCGAGTCAGGGCGGCAACCTGACCACGTCCGAATCTCTCGCCGATGACAGACGCCGACTGAAGCGTGGTTCGCTCTTCCTCCGGCAGCAGGTCAAGGCGAGCCGCGAGCACGGCGTTGATGCCTTGAGGAACCCGGATCTCATCAACCGCCGTCGCCCGCCAGTGGCCTCCGCTCCGGACCACGACCTTCTCGTCGATGAGCATGTGGATGAACTCTTCGCAGAAGAGCGGCGTTCCCGAGGAGCGGTCGATGATCTGGCGCCGGAGCTCGTCGGGGAGCGCGTCGACCTCGAGCAGCCGAGAAACCAGGGTCGAAGTCTCCGTCGGATTCAGCGGATCGAGCGTGATGGTCGTCGCGTTCGGCATGCCTGCGCTCCAGGCGCTGTTCCTTTCGAGAAACTCCGGGCGGGCCACACAGACCAGCAGCATCGCCACCTCGGGCGCGCGTTCGGCAAGCTGCTCGATCAGGCGGAGCACGGGAGGCTCCGCCCACTGGATGTCGTCGATGACCACGATCAGCGGCGTGGCGCGCGCGACCGACTCCATGTAGATGCGGGTCGCCCAGGCAATCTCACCGTCGACGCTCTCGGTCGGCGTGTCGCCCATGACTGAGCCGGCTGTCTCTAGACCGAGCATCACGGCGAGCCGGGCGTAGATCGCCGGACGCTGTGGGTCGCCTGGCAAAAGCTCACCAAGCCACCGGTCGAGCTTGAGCAGCGCAGATCCCCGCTCGTCCGCAAGGTTGATGCCCGTGTCGGCGCGCACGATCTCCATGAAGGGCCAGTAGGTGATGCCGCGCCCGTACGGTAGGCAGCGCCCTCGCATCACCCGCGCGCCAGACTCGCCAAGTTGAATCAAAGCCTCGCTGACGAGGCGCGATTTACCGACTCCCGCCGAACCCGAGATGGTGAAGAGATGGAGGCTTTTGTGCTCAGACGCTCGGGCGAACGTGTCGAGGAGCAGCCGCAGCTCGCGATCGCGGCCGACGAGAGCCGCATGCAGGCCAGGCACTCCGCGCGACTGCACTGGCGTGACGCTCATAGGGCGCAGAGCTCGATACGCGGCCAGCGCTTCACCCTTGCCTTTAGCCGCAATCGGCTCGCGGTCCTCGTACTCGATGGCGCCGCGTGTGAGCCGGTGAGTCAGCGGCCCGACCACGACCTCGCCTGGCTCCGCGCCCTGCTGCAGGCGCGCGGCGACGTTGACGGCGTCGCCGCTGACCATGAACTGGCGGTCGTCGGTCACGGCCGTGACGGCCTCGCCGGTGTTGACCCCGACCCGGACCGCGAGCTCGTCCGCGCCGTCTCGAATTTCAAGTGCGGCTCGTACCGCCCTTTCCGCATCGTCGTCGTGCACTGCAGGCACGCCGAACACCACCATGGCGGCGTCTCCAGCGAACTTCTCGACCGTTCCGCCATACGCCTGCGTGATCTCACCGACGCGCTTGAAGTAGCGCGACATGAGCGCGCGGACGACTTCGGGGTCGCGCTGAGCCGCCAGCTCGGTCGAGCCGACCACGTCGGCAAACACGATCGTCACGACCTTGCGCTGCTCCGGCATGCCGAGATTCTGGGCCTTAACGACCTGGGTTTGACGGCCGCCGCAAAGCGCCTAGGCTGCAGTCCAGCCCGTCATGCGATCTATCGAGATGGTCACCACAGGGCCCGGGGGACGTGTCTGCTGATACTGCGGATAGCGGCTGACCAGAAGGTCGATGGCGCGGCGCGCGCCGGCGGCGTCATCGATCACGCGCGCGCTCCCGTCGACACGCACCCACCACAGCCGGTTCCAGTTCTCGTCGTAGTGATCGAACAGCACAGACACCGCCGGGTTGGCGGCGATGTTGCGCAGGCGCTTCAGGTCGGTGGTCCGCTTGGGCTTGGCGTCTACCGCGAAGTAAAGCGTGTCGCCGTCCAGCGCGAAGGTGATCGGCACTATGTGCGGCTGGCGGCCTGCGTCTGTGGTCGCCAGACGGGCCACCCGCGCCTCAGAGATTCGCTGTCGCATAGCCGTCACGTCCATCGAACGAAGTATCGTTGAGCGGTGCAGCGACTCCGAACGTACACGGTCGAAGAGGCGAATCGGGAGCTGCCCCGAGTGCGCCCGATCGTGGCCCAGATAGCCGAGCTGTCCGCCCTACGACCCGACCTCGAGGAGCAGTTGCGGATGGCGGAGTACTCCGCCCAGCGTGCCGGTGCGAACGGCGACGACCGGGATCGCGAGCAACAGGCGCGGGACGCGGTGCAGGGCGCGGAGGAGGAGCTGCTCAAGGCGGTTCTGAACCTGAACAGCATGGGCATCCAGCTCAAGGGTCCGCTCGAGGGGCTGATCGACTTTCCTTCGTACCGCGATGGCGAGCTGGTCGAGTTGTGCTGGAAGCTTGGCGAGGAACGCGTCGAGCACTGGCACCGGGTCGGCGAGGGATTTTCCGGAAGAAAGAAGCTCTAGCTTCTAGCGATCGGTTTTCTCTGGCACGCGACCCCTTACGGCTTCATAGACCCGTTTGGCGATGCCGCTCGCGTCGAGATCGTGCTCTTTCAGGATGTCGGCCGCCTTGCCCTGCGGAAGGAAGGCATCCGGCAGCGCAAGTATGCGCACGCGGCCGGCTAGGCCGTGCGGCGCCAGCGCCTCGAGAACCGCTCCGCCGAAACCACCGGAGCCGACGTTGTCCTCAACGGTGACCACGACCGGATATGCGCGCGCCCAGTCCGCGACACGCGGGTCCACGGGTTTGATCCAGCGGGCGTTCACCACCCCGCACGAAACCCCCTGCATCTGCAGTCGCTCCGCGGCTTCGCCGGCCACCTCGACCATCCGCCCGACCGCGAAGACGACTGCGTCCCTGCCCTTGCGCAGCTCTTCCCATCGACCGATCGGCAGCGGTTCCACGGGCAGGTCGGGCGTCGCCGGAGCCGGCCCTTTTGGATAACGGATCGCGACCGGACCGTCGGTCGCCAGCGCCGTCTCCAGAAGCGCGCACAGCTCGGTCGCATCTTTCGGCGCCGCGATCTTCAGGTTGGGGATCAGCCGGAGGTATGAGAGGTCGAAGATGCCGTGATGTGAGGCGCCGTCTGGACCGGTGACGCCGGCGCGGTCGATGACGAAGACCACTGGCAGTTTGTGCAGCGCGACGTCCATGATCGTCTGGTCGAAGGCTCGGGCGAGAAACGTCGAGTAGATGCACACCACTGGATGCATCCCGGCCATGGCGAGGCCTGCCGAGAAGGTGACTGCGTGCTGCTCGCAGATGCCGACGTCGAAGAACCGATCAGGAAACTCTTTGGCAAAGTTCAGCAGCCCGGTCGATGAGGCCATCGCCGCGGTGATCGCGCACACCTCGGGCCTTCGGGCGGCCGCGGTCATCAAAGCCTCGCCGAAAACGTCGGTGTAGGTCATCTCGGTGGAGCGCGGCCGGCCTGTCAGCGGGTCGAACGCGCTGACGCCATGCAGCTTGTCGACCTCGTCCTCGACGGCCGGACCGTAACCGTGACCCTTCTCGGTGACGACATGCACCACGACGGGTTCGCGTAGCTTCTTGGAGCGGTTCAATACCTCTTCGAGCGCGGCCTCGTCGTGGCCGTCGACAAGGCCCGCGTACTTGATGCCGAGTGACTCGAACATCGTCGAAGGTTGGAGCAATTGCTTGAGACCTTCCTTGACGCGGTACGCGGCCTGGTCCGCCGTCGAGCCGACCAGGGGCAGGTCGCGCAGCAGGCGGGAGATCTCGTCCTTGATGCGTTCGTAACGAGGGTCGACGCGCAGCTGCGACAAGTGACGGGCGAGACCGCCGACCGTCGGCGCGTAGGAACGCCCGTTGTCGTTGATGACGATGATCAGGTTCGGCGGCTGCAGGTGCGCGATCTGGTTCAGCGCCTCGTACGCCATGCCTCCGGTCAGCGCGCCGTCGCCGATGACCGCGACGACGAAACCACCGATCCGTTTGCGCAGCCTCGCTTCGGCGATGCCGAGCGCGTAGCTCAGCGACGTGGAGGCGTGACTGTTCTCGACGAGGTCGTGCTCGGATTCCTTGCGCGACGGGTAGCCCGACATGCCACCCGCCTGTCTGAGGCCCGCGAAATCGGCCGCGCGGCCGGTGACGAGCTTGTGCACATAAGCCTGGTGGCCGGTGTCCCAGACGATCGCGTCCTTGGGGCTGTCGAACACGCGGTGCAGCGCGAAGGTCAACTCGACCACGCCTAGGTTGGGCGACAGGTGGCCACCGGTGCGTGAGGTCTGCTCGACTAGGAAAGCTCGGACCTCGGCCGCAAGCTCGGCCAGGCGCGGCTGGTCCAGTGCCTTCAGGTCCGCGGGGGAATGCATGGTCTCCAGGATTCCCACTGTGCTTACTAACGCTCCGCGCCGGCCATCAGTTCCGCCAGCTCGATGCACAGCCGCGTCCCGGCGCCGCTCGGACCCCGCAGCACCGTCGTGAGCTCCATGTTCGTGTTCCAAGCCGAGGCGGCGATGTCGATGTGCGCCCATGGCTTGCCGCCGGCGAACTCGGCGATGAACATCCCTCCCATGATGGTCCCGGCCTCACCGTATTCGCTGTTGCGCAAGTCGGCGATCTGGCTGGCCAGGAGCACGCGGTAGTCGGCGTACATGGGCAGCCTCCACACTCTGTCGCCGGCTTCCCGGGCGGCATGATCGACTGTCGACCAGAATTCGTCGTCGTTGGAGGTCGCCGCGCTGGCGGCGTGTCCGATCGCGACGGTCGCTGCGCCGGTGAGCGTCGCCAGGTCGATCATGTGCGTGGCTCCGCTGCGAATCGCGTAGGTCAGAGCATCCGCGAGGATCAGCCGGCCCTCAGCGTCGGTGTTGACGATCTCGACCGTTTTGCCGTCCGCGCTCACTAGCACGTCCCCTGGCCGCTGGGCCGAAGGGCCGGGCATGTTTTCGACAGCTGCGACCACCGCCATGACGTGGAGGGGAAGCTGGCGTGACGCAATGACGTCGATCGCCGACAACACGGCCGCCGCCCCGGACATGTCGTCCTTCATGCGGCTCATGTGCTCCGGTGTCTTCAGCGAGATGCCGCCGCTGTCGAAGGTGACCCCCTTACCGATCAGCGCGAGGGTGGCGCCGCCTGCAGGGGCGCTGCCTCGATGCCGGAGGCGAATGAGTCGGGGCGGTTTGGACGATCCGGCGCCGACGCCGAGGACGAGGTTGTAGCCTCCGGCCTTCAGCTCGTCCACTCCAAGGATCTCGACCTCCATGTCGTGCCGCTGGGCGATGCTCCGCGCCTCCTGGGCCAGAGCATCCGGCGTGAGCTCGTTCGCGGGCGCGTTCTGCCACTCCCGAGCGCGGTTCGTCGCCTCGCCGTTCTCCTGCGCGGCCACGACCTCGCGCTCGCGGCCCTCACCAAAACCGACCAGGACCACCTCGACGATCTCTCTGCGCTCGGGCGCGGGGCCGGTTTGGCGCGAGCGCCGCTCGAAGGTGCCCATCACGCAGCCTTCGATGACCGCTTTCAGGCTGTCGGGCGTGAGCGGGTCGCTGCAGAGGATGGCCATTCGCTTGTAGCCCCAGGTGCGCGAAGCGCGCACGAGCTCGTGGTGCGCCGAGCGCATGCGCTGACCGTCCAGATCGTGGGCGCCACCGAGGCCGAACAGGATCACCCGCCGTGGTTTGATCTTGCCCTGAGAGGGGATGGGGAGCACCTCGTGGATGCGACCCCGGAATTCGGCGTTGACGATCATCTCCGAGAGCACCCCGCCCATCACCCGATCCAGCTCGGCCGCCGCGCCGGACAGCTGCTGTCCTGTTGCCACCGGGACCGCGAGCGCGTCGACGCTCAGGTCGGCCGCTCCAGTCGGGACGAGGCTGATCTTCACCGGCCCGTAAAGGTTAGCGGCCGGTGCTGGGTGTTAAGTCAGATGCTCCGCGACGAGCTCGAGGACGTGCGCCAGGCGCAGCTTCATGTGGCGCTTCCGCGCCGCCGCCGCGATGTGCATCAAGCAGCCTGGATTGTCCGAAGCGACAACTTCACAACCGGTTTTGGCGATGGCGTCGAGCTTCCATTCGGCCAGCCGCTGGGCGACGCGCGGCCACTCCACGCTGAACGTGCCCCCGAAGCCGCAGCAGTTGGCGATGTCGGGCAGGTCGACGACCTCGTAGCCCGCCAGCTCCAGGACGCGGCGCGGCTCGCTCTTCAAACCGAGCTGGCGCAGCGTCTGGCACGAGTCGTGGTAGGCGATCTTCAGGCTCATTCGCTCGGAGTCGACCAGCGCCGGCTTGCGTTCGAGCAGCTCGAGGATGAAGCGAGTCGAATCGCGCATCCGGCCGCGCACGTTCTCATCGGGGGCCTTGGCGCCCCAGTCAACGGCGTCGATTGTGAACGCCCCGAAGCACGAGGCGGATGGGGTGACGATCGCTCCCTTGGAATCACGAAGGGTTTCCGAGAGGGATGTCGTCAATTTGTAGGCGGTTTCGTAGTCACCGGCGTTGGCTGCGACCAGGCCGCAGCACCACTGGTGCTTGGGAAATCCAACCAGATGGCCCGACGCGGTCGCGATCCGCTCGAGCGCGACCGCCGCGCCCGGCCATACCCGGTCCGCCAGGCACGACGCGAAGATGGTCAGCGGCTCCCCATCGGGAGTGTCCGAGTGGGCTACGTCTCGATACGGCCGGATCGCCAGCCGCGGCGCACCTGGCACCAGCGCCGTGAACGGCGCCGCCGTCCGCAGCAGACGGTCCGCGAGCTCGGGGCGCTTCCACAAGCCGATCACAGCGCGCTTGCGCACCGACTTGCGACCTTCGCGACGGTGCTCGAGGATCAGGCGCGGCAGGGGTATGTCGACCGGGCAGATCTCCTGGCATGCGTTGCACTGGGCGCACAGCGTGTTCGCGAGGTCGGCGTCATCGACGCCGTGATGGAACGGCGTCAGGACAAGACCGATGGGTCCGTTGTAGATGTGACCG
>DATEGL010000085.1:0-2582 GCA_035280145.1 Candidatus Dormiibacterota bacterium
GGCCACCACTAGCCTTCCTGTGCCTGCTGCTGCTCGGCTTCCGTTTCCGAATGCAGCCCATGCGCGGCCCGCAGCAGAGCCTGCTCGTCTGCTTCGGCGGCCGGCATCTCGTCCACCAGCCGGCCACCGAACAGGACGATCACCCGATTGCACGCGAGTTGGATCTCCGGCAGCTCGGACGTGAAAAGGAGGACGGCCGAACCGTTCGCGGCCAGCTCCTTGACCAGCCTGTAGATCTGCCGCTTGGTCCCGATGTCGATGCCGCGCGTGGGGTCGAAGCACAAAAGCACCTTGAACCCGCCTGCGAGCCAGCGCGCGATGCCGACCTTCTGCTGGTTGCCGCCTGACAGGCGGCGCACCTCCGACTGCGCGCGGGTGTCGATCTGAAGCCGGTTGATCGCCCCCTCCACGCGGCGGCGCTCGCTGCGCGGGTTGATGAGACCCCATCGCCGCAGTCTGTTGACCAGCGGTAGCGCGATGTTTTCTCGTACGGAACGCTGGCGGAGGAGCGCCTGCAGGCGGTCAGCGGGGATCAGCACCAGGCCCGCCCGGATCGCGTCGGCCGGGTGGCGAAACCTGCGCGCGCGACCCCCGACGACAATCTGGCCGGACTCCTGCCTGCGTGCGCCGGCCATGCAGTCGAACAGCTCTTGCTGGCCCTGGCCTTCGAGCGCGGCAACGCCAAGCACCTCGCCGTAGTGCAGCGAGAACGTAACGCCGTTCAGAAGCGCCAGCTTCAGCTCACGTACATCCACAGCGACGTCTCCGATGGCCGGGGTGCTCGGGGAGGCGGCCTCGGCCGCGACCTCTTCCGCGACCGGGCCGAGCATGAGCTTGACGATTCGCTCCTCGCCACCCTGAGCGGGCTCCACGACTCCCACCGTCCTACCGTCGCGCAGCACCGTGGCGCGATCGCACAACGCCGCAACCTCGGCCAGGCGGTGCGAAATGAAGATCACCGAGCGTCCGCTGCCGCGCAGCCAGCGGGCGACGTTGAACACGCGAACGGTCAGGTCGGCGGGTAGAGAGGCCGTGATCTCGTCGAGCAGCAAGAGCTGGGGATCGATCGCGAGCGCTCGGGCGAGCTCGAGCAGGCTGAGGGTTGGCCGCGCCAGCTCGCGCGGAAGCGCCTGCAGGTCGAAGTCTGCGAGGCCGAGCTCGGCCAGGTGGCGGCGGAAGGCGACGACCGGCGTCGCCGTCAGCTTCAGGTTCTGCATCACGGTCAGGTCGGGCAGCAGCGACGGGTCCTGGTAGACGCAGATGAGGCCCGCCTTGCGCGCCTCGGCCGTGGAGTGAAAAGAGCGAGCTCTGCCACCGAGCGTGACCGTTCCGCCATCCGCGACCAGCGCGCCCGTGAGGATCTTCACCAGCGTGCTCTTGCCGGCGCCGTTGGCGCCCATGAGGGCGTGGATCTCGCCGGGCTTCACGCTCAGGTCGGCACTCCGCAGCGCGACGACGGGTCCGAAATGCTTGACGAGCCCGCGTGCTTCGAGGAGCACGGCAGACCCGGTTATTGGAGTGTCGTTAGGAATCGCTGCCATGTGAACGTGGGGCGCGGGGAAAACCCCCACGCCCCATCGCTACGCAGATTAGCTCGGACCCGCGCAGGAGATCAGGTCCGCCTTCGTGTAGGTGGTGTACGGCTGCACGTCGTACGCGACGCTGTAGTACGGGTCCAGAGACTGGTCGTACTTCTGCTGCAAGGTGGTGAGACCGTCGGAAGTCGAGTTGTCCCACACCTGCGGCGTCAAGTGGATCACGTGGTCGTAAGTCTTGGTCTTCTGCAAGACCGCAAGACCGACCGCCAGACCCGCACCGCCGATCGGCGGCGGGTTGGTCACGGCGGCGCCGACCAGGCCCTTGTCCTTCAGGCTGGCTAGCTCACCGACGAACTTGTTGTTGTCAGCTCCCACGATGGGCACGAACGGTTTGTTGGCGGATTGAAACGAGTCGACGACCGTGGAGTCGATGCCCGACGTCCAGATGCCGTCGTACTTGAGGCCCGAGCTGAAGATGTCCTTCATCTGCTGGGCCGCGGGGTCGAGCGACCAGTTGGTGAACGTCTCCTTGACGATCTTGATGTTGGGGTAGTTCTGCAGCGCGGCCATAAGGCCCTGGTGCCGATCTGTGTCGGCGGGAACGCCGTTGATGCCGCGCATCTCGATGATGCTGCCCTTGCCGTTCAGCTTCTTGGCGAGCCAGTCGGCGCCAATCCTTCCATACGCAACCTGGTCGTTGCTGACGACGTAGGCGCTCGGCTCAGACACCGCCTGGTCGACGGCCACCACGACGATGCCCTTGTCGGTCGCCTGCTTGATGACGGAGTTGAGCGCGTCGCGGTCGGACGGGTTGATAACGATCACGTTCGCTCCGGACGAGATCAGATTGCGGATGTCCGCGATCTGGCCCGCCGCGTCCGTGTTGCGGTTGGCGATGACCACCTTGGACACCACGCCCGACACCTTGGCCTGGGCCTTGATCGAGCAGATCATCTCCTCGCGCCAGCCGTTGCCCTGCAGAGTGTTGGACACGCCGACCACGTACTTGGTCGGGCCTCCGCCACCACTCGGTTGGTTGCCACA